>DASSAT010000025.1:0-10002 GCA_035699305.1 Fimbriiglobus sp.
ACGCAAGCACATCGAGGAGAACACGCTGGCCCACGGGGTCTCGACCCTGGTGGAGCGGGCGAAGTCCGGGCGACTGGTCGGCCTGCGCTGGCTGGGGTTGGCCCTGGCGGTCATCCTCGTCCTCGGGGTGTGGTGGTACGCCGTCCGCCAGAGCAGCCGGGCCGACTCTCTGGTCTGGTCCGGCCTGTCGAACCTGGTGCAGCGCGGCGGCGAGGCGTCGCTGACCGAGTTCGCCACCACCCACAAGGACACCACCGCGGCCCGGCTGGCTCGGCTGGAGGCCGCCCGCATCTTGCTCGGCCCGGACGGGATCGGCCTGATGCAAACCGGCGACAAGGCGCAGCGGAACAAGGCGGTTGAGAACCTGGTCAAGGCCCGCGACGAGTCCGCCAAGCTGGCCGAGGAGTTTCAGGCCGACCCGACGATGCGGGCCACCGCGCTGATGATGGCGGGCGAGGCCGAGGTGGCCCTGGTCGGCGTGCCCAAGAGCGACGGGCTGGGCAGCCTCGGCTCGGTGTCGGCCGCGGCCGAGTTCTACCGCAAGGCGGCCCAGGCGGTCGGCGAGGGCACCCCCGTCGGCGAGCAGGCGACGAAGCGGGCCGACGACCTGGAGGCGAACAAGGCGGATATCGAGAGCGTGGGCATCCAGCTCTACGACCGCCCGCTGGGAGTCCCGGCGCCGGGCGGGCCGAAGGCGCCCGAGGGGCCGCTGCCGCCGGCCCCGCCCGCCGGCCCGAAGCCGGACGCCCCGAAGGCGCCGGACAAGCCGCTCACTGCGCCGCCGGCCGCCGCGGGCGTGATCGGCGGCGTGGCGACCCCGCCGACACCCGACCCAAAGAAGAAGTAACCCGTCACCCGACGCGAACGGCCGCCGAGTGGCGGCCGTCGCTCATTGCCCATGACTGCCCCGGACTTCGACGACGAACTGATCGCCCCGGACCAGACCCCCGTCGCCGAGCCGGCCGCGTACTCGCGGTCCCGTGAACCGGTCGAGATGGTTGTCCGCGTCAAGGGCGAGGGGGCGCGGCTCGACCAGTACCTGCACGGCCACTTCACGTACTTTAGCCGGTCCGAGTTGCAGAAGGCGATCGAGGGCGGACACGTCACCGTCAACGGCCGGCCGACCAAGGCGAGCTACAAGGTCCGCAACGAGGACCGGCTTCGCGTGGAGTTGCCCGAGCCGATCTACGACGTCATCATCCCGGAGGACATCCCGCTCGACGTGCTCTACGAGGACGAGTCGGTCGCGTTAGTGAACAAGCCGGCCAACATGGTCGTCCACCCGGCCCGCGGCAACTGGACCGGCACCCTGGCGAACGCCCTGGCGTTCCGGTTCAAGGACCAACTCAGCCGGGCCAACGGCACCTTCCGCCCCGGAATCGTCCACCGTCTCGACCGGGACACCAGCGGCGTCATACTCGTCGCCAAGGACGAGGTGACGCACCGGGAGCTGGCGCTGCAGTTCGAGACGCGCAAGGTGCACAAGGAGTACGTCGCCCTGACGGCTGGCGAGTTGGGGCGGGACAGCGACTACGTCGAGGCGCGGATCAAGCACCACCCGCGGGAACGAGAGAAGATGCTCGCCACCACCGACCCAGCCGACCCGGACGCCAAGGACGCGTGCAGCTACTACGAGGTGCTGGAGCGGTTCCGTGGGCACACGCTGGTGAAGGTGCAGCCGCGGACCGGGCGGACGCACCAAATCCGGGTTCACTTGCAGTTCGTCGGCTGCCCGGTGCTGGCGGACCGGCAGTACAGCGGCCGCGATCGGCTCTTGTTGTCGGACGTGGTGCCGGGACTGGCGCGGGACGAGGATAAGATGCTGCTGGCTCGGCAGGCGTTGCATGCATTCCGGCTGCGGTTCAAGCACCCCCGAAAGGGGACCTGGATCGAGATCGAGGCGCCGCTGCCGGCGGACTTCCGCCGGGCGCTGGAGGCGCTGCGGAGGTACAGGCCGAAGCAGTGACCCCTGGGACCGCGGCCGTCCCGGCCGCTCTTGCTCCGCGCGTCGGGAGCCTGGAACGGCACTCCAGCGCACCGACCCGCTCAGCAAGAGCGGCCGGGACGGCCGCGGTCCCAGGTTACGCCCGGCTGAACGACGGCGGCCGCTCGTCCACCTTCGCCGCCTTCTCCTCGCTCTGCACCCGCTCCGCCTGTACGACCGGCTGCCCCTTCAGCCCCGCGACGAACGCGGCCAGCCGCTTCAACCCCTCGCGCAGCCGGCCGTCCTCCGCGGCGAAGCTCACCCGCACAAACCCCGCCGCGTCGGGGCCGAACGCGCAGCCCGGCCCGACCAGCACCCGCTGCTCGCGCAGCAGCCGCTCGGCGAACGCTCGGCCGTCGAGGCCCAAAGGCGCCACCGGCACCCAGAAGAAGAACCCGCCGGCCGGGACCGACGGCCCCAGGCCCATCGCCGCGAGCTTGTCCGACGCATACCGCCGGCGCGCGCGGAACTCCTCCAGCACCGGCCCGAACAGTTCGTCGTCGGTCTGCACCGCCCGCAGCGCCACCTGCTGGCAGAGCGTCGGCACGTATGGCGCCGCCAGGCTCGCGGTTAGCGCGCACGCCCGGACCAGGTGCCGTGGCCCGGTCAGCCACCCGACCCGCAGAGACCCCAGACCGTACCCCGCCGTCAGCGACCCGGCCGAGAGCGTCCGGCGGTCGGCCCCCGGCATCGTCGCCAGCGGGCAAGGCTGGCAGTCGTAGCGGAACCGCGCGAACGACTCGTCCAGGTAGATCAGCACGTCCGACCGGTTCGCCGCCCACGCGACCCGCTCCAGGTCCTCGTCGCCGATCATCGCCCCGGTCGGGTTGCCCGGCTCGCACAGCGCGACCAGCGTCGCGCCGCGCATCGCCCGCGACAGCGCGTCCGGGTCGAACCGCAGCCGGCCGCCATCGTTGTGCGACGGCACCCACCGCACCCGCGCCCGCCGCGACTTCGCCCCCAGCGCGAACGTCGGCGGCGCCGGGTCGAACAGCACCACCTTGTTCCCCGGGTTGACGAACGCATCCAGCACGGCGGCGAACGCCCCGGTCGCCCCGTGGGTGACGAACACTTCCTCGGAGGCGTCCACGGCCCGGCCGTCGCGGCGGCGGTAGGTGTCCGCGATCGCCTCGCGCAGCGCCGGCAGACCCCAGGCCGGCGGGTTGCCGATCCGGTCCGCCGATACCCGCCCGGCCGTCACCGGCGAGTCGAACTGCGGGGCCGCGAGGTTCAGGTCCATCACCTCCGGCCCCGGCGACCGCGGCAGTGTGGCCGGGTCGAGTAGCTCCTCGATCGGGGCGGCGAGCACCCGGTCGGAGTAGTACTTGACGAACCCGGCACCGCCGTCGGTCAGGCGGTCGGCGACGGGCAGGTGCCGGGCGATCCCGGAGCGGGTGAGGAACTTCGTGAGCAGAAAGGGGAGTGGCACGGTCGGCCTCCTTGCCGTCAGTTCAAAGTTAAAAGTTCAAAGTTAAAAGTTCAAAGACTTCGGAACTTTGAACTTTTAACTTTGAACTTTTAACTTTGGGTTGTCAAGCCGGCGTGGAGCAGGGCGAGGACGACGTTCGGGTCGGCCGGCTTGACGAGGTGGTAATCGAACCCCGCGGCCAGCGCGAGTTGCCGGTCCTCCTCGCGCGCGAACCCGGTCATCGCAATCAGGACGAGCTTTTCGTTTAGCTCGGCCCGAAGTTGGCGGGCGACCTCGTAACCGGTCATGCCGTGCAGCAGAATGCTCAGGAAGACCGCGTCCGGGCGGAGCGACCGGGCGGCGGCCAGGGCGTCCGGCCCGGTGTGCGCGGTGGCGACCTCGTGGCCGTGCAGCCGCAGCAGCACTGCCAGCGACTCAGCCGTGTCCGGGTTGCCGTCCGCTACGAGGACGCGACATCCCGGCGGGGGACCTGTTCCGTCACTCGTCGGGGTCATTGCGAGGGGATTGTAAACCCGTTGGCGTGGCCCAGTCTGTCAACTGCGCGACAGAACGCCGAAGAAATGACGAAAAAATGCCCGCCGGCGCCGGCCGGTCGGTTGCCGGCCCTTCGTCGCTCGGTAGAAGGTCAAGATTACTCGTGCGGACGCTGCCGCGATCCCCACTCCCCCGGCTCGCCGGTGGCGGAGGTGCCGTCCTCCATGTCTCGCACCAAGCCCGTCCGCCCGACCGGCAACCACCTGCTCGATCGGCTGCCGGCCGCGGAGTTCGACCGGCTGCTGGCCGACGCCGATATCGTCCGCTTCCCGGCCAAGGCCGAACTCTACGGCATCGGGGCCATCGGCCAGCCGATCTACTTTCCGATCGACGGGGTGTTCTCGCTGCTGTTGCCCCTCAAGGAGGGGCACCAGGTCGAGGTCGCCGTCGCCGACAGCGAGGGGATGCTCGGCATCCCGCAGGTGCTCGGGATGGAGACCCAGCCGCTGCGGGCGGTGGCCCAAGTCGAGGGGGCGTGCGTCCGGGTGCCGTCCGAGCGGTTCCTGGCGGTCCTGCGCACGGCCGGGGTGCTCGATGCCCTGGTCCGCCGGTTTCTGGCGGTCGCCTGGCAGTCGGCCAACCAGAACATCGCCTGCAACCTGCGGCACACGGTCCGGGAGCGGTCGTGCCGGTGGCTGTTGGTGGTCCACGACCGGGCCGGGGCCGACGAGTTCGACATCACGCAGGAGATGCTCGCCGAGATGGTCGGGGCGAGTCGCCAGAAGGTGACGATGGTGGCGGGGGCGTTGCAGCAGGCCGGGTACATCTCCTACCAGCGCGGCCGGGTCCGGGTCCGCGACCGGACCGGGTTGGAGAGCGTCAGCTGCGAGTGCTACCGGGTGTTGAAGAAGGCGTATGAGTTCCTGACGTCGTAGGTCTGGAATGTAGTAGGCACACACCGTGTGCCGGTCTTGGGTGCCGAAGAACGGCACACGGAGTGTGCCTACTACACTGAAAGCCGGTTACTCCCCTTCGTCCTCGGCTGTCTCCACCGACCGGGTGATCGTCAGCCCCAGGTCGCGCATCCGCGCCCGCAGCGTCTTGCGGGTAATGCCGAGCAACTCCGCGGCCTGCACCTGGTTGCCGCCGGTGTGCCGCAGCACCATCGGCAACAGCACCCGCTCCACTGCCGCGATCGTCTCGGGGTAGATCGACCGGCTCCCGTCGCGTAGCAACCCGCGGACAAATCCCTCCAGGTCGAACCCGTCCGCCTCCGCGGCCGGCGTCGGCCCCCGCAGCGTCTCCGGCAGGAACGCCGGCACCAGCACCCGGCCGCGGGCGACCAGAAGCGCCTGCCGCAGCACGCTCTGCAACTCGCGGACGTTGCCGGGCCACGGGTACGCCGCCAGCACCTCCAGCGCCTCCGGCGAGGCGTCGGCCACCTCCCGGCCCATCTCCCGGCTGAACCGTCGCAGGTAGTGCCGCACCAGCATCGGCAGGTCCTCGCCGCGCTCCCGCATCGGCGGCAGGTGAATTGTGAATACTCCGAGCCGGTAGTACAGGTCCGCCCGGAACCTCCCGGCTGCCACCTGGTCCAGCAGGTCGCGGTTGGTCGCCGCGATCACCCGCACGTCGGTCCGTACCGTCTCGCTGCCGCCGACCCGCTCGAACGCCTGCTGCTGGAGTACCCGCAGCATCTTGCTCTGGGTGGAAAGCGCCATGTCCCCGACCTCGTCGAGGAAGACGGTGCCGCCGTCGCACTGCTCGAACTTGCCGATCCGCTTGCGGTCGGCCCCGGTGAACGCGCCTTTCTCGTGGCCGAACAACTCGCTCTCCAGCAGCGCCTCCGGGATCGCCGCGCAGTTGACCGCCAGGAACGGCCCGCTCGCCCGCTGGCTGTGCTGGTAGACGGCCCGTGCCACCAGTTCCTTGCCGGTCCCGCTCTCGCCGGTGACGAGCACCGTCACGCTCTGCTCGGCGACCCGGCCGATCGCCTTGTACACCTCGCGCATCGCCGGGCACCGGCCGATGATGGCGTCCGCCCGGTCGTCGTCCGGCAGCGTCTCTGAAACCACCGCCGGCTGCCGTACCAGCCGGCTGACCTCCAGCGCCTGGGCGAGCACCCGCTTCAGTTGGTCCAACTCGACCGGCTTAAACAGGTAGTCGAACGCGCCTTCCTTCATCGCCTCGATGGCTGTGTCGGTCCCGGCCGACCCGGTGATGAACACGACCGGCACCCGGCGGTCGAGCCGACGGAGTTCGCGGAAGATGTCCAGCCCTGTGGCGTCCGGCAGGTGCATGTCCAGCAGCACCACGTCCGGCACGGCCTCCCGGGCGGCGGCAACGCCCTCAGCCCCGGTCTTGGCGACGCGGACGTCCGCCCCGCTGTCGCGCAGGGCATGGCGGACCAGTCGGTGCAGCAGGTCCGGCTCGTCATCGACCATCAGGACAAGCGGCATGGTCCCCTCCGGGGAATGACGAATGACCCACCAATGACGAAGGAGAGTCGGCAGTACAATGGCGGGTGGCCTCTGTCATTGTGCGTGCGTCCCCTGCCTTCGTCATTGGTGGGTCAGTAGTGGGTCATTCGTCATTCCCGGCGGACGAGGCGGTGCTGCGGTCCGTCACGTCGTCGATCCCCGGGGTCGTTTACCGGATGCGGGTCAACCTGACGACCCGGCAGGTGGTCCACGACTTTCTCAGCGACGGCGTCCGCGAGCTGACCGGCCTGGAGCCGGAGGAGGTGCTGGGAGACTCGTCCGAATTCATCCGCCTGGTCCACCCCGACGACCTGCCCGCGATGGAGGCGGCCGTCCTCGGCGTCATCGAGTCAGGAGTGCCGGGGGACGTGGAGTATCGGCTTCGGCACCGGGACGGGACCGAGAAGTGGGTCCGCGGCAAGTTGAAGCTGACGGCCCGCTCGGCCGATGGGTGGCTGGTGTTCGACGGGTTCGCGATGGACGTGACGCAGCAGCGGCGGACCGAGCGGGCCGTCCGGGACAACGACGCCAAGTTCCGGGCGCTCTTCGAGGGGACCAGCGCCGGCGTTGTCCTACTGGACGTGGAAGCGGACCGCGTTCTCGATTGCAACGAGGCGGCGCTCGCCCTGCTCGGCGGTCGGCGCGAGGACGTGGTCGGGCAGCCGGGAGCGCGCTTCCGCGCCCCGGTCCAGCCGGGTGGAATCTCGGCGGACGAGCTGCGGGCCTGGGCCGAGGAGAACGTCTTCCACTCGCACGGGCACCGCCAGGAGTTGTCGATTCGGCGGCTCGACGGAACGGAAATCCTGGTCGAGGTTGCGATCAGCCCGTTCCAACTCGACGGCCGGCTGATCGCGCTCGGGGTCGTCACCGACATCACCGACCGCAAGCGCGCCGAGGAGGCGCTGCGGCAGTCCGCCCACGCGGCCGAGGCTGCCAGCCGGGCCAAGACCGAGTTCCTCGCCCACATGAGCCACGAGATTCGCACCCCGCTCAACGGTATCCTCGGGCTGACCGAGTTGACCCTCGACACCGACCTGCGGCCGGAGCAGCGCGAGCACCTGGAGCTGGTCCGGTCGTCGGCCGACGCGCTGCTGGTCATCCTCAACGACCTACTCGACCTGTCCAAGATCGAGGCCGGCAAGCTCGACCTGGAGCACGCCCCGTTCGCCCTGCGGAAGCTGCTCGACGACGCCCTGCTCCCGTTCGCCGTCCAGGCGCGCGGCAAGGGGCTGTCGCTGACTTGCCGCATCGAGCCAGACGTGCCGGACGCCCTGCTCGGCGACGCCAACCGGTTGCGGCAGGTGCTCGTCAACCTGGTCGGCAACGCGGTCAAGTTCACCGCCGCGGGCGGGGTGACGGTCGAATGTCGAATGACGAATGACGGAATGACGAATGCCGAGTGGGTGAGCGTGCCTTCGTTCCGTCATTCGGATTTCGTCATTCTGTCATTTTCCGTACAGGACACCGGTATCGGCATCCCGCCGGAGTATCAGGCCCGCATCTTCCGGGCGTTCGAGCAGGCGGACAACTCGACCACCCGCCGCTACGGCGGCACCGGGCTGGGGCTGACCATCGTCGGCCGGCTGACCGCGATGATGGGCGGCAAGATCAGCGTCCGTAGTACGCCGGGGAAGGGGAGCACCTTCGAGTTCACGGTCCGCGTCGGCCGCGGCGCTGCTGGCCCGGCCGCCGACCGGCCCGCGCCGGCGGTGTTGGCCGAGCCGCGCTCACTGCGCATCCTGCTGGCCGAGGACAACGAGGTCAACCAGGTGCTCGCCCGTCGGCTGCTGGAGCGCCGCGGCCATGCGGTGACGGTTGTCGGCAACGGCCGCCAGGCGCTCGACGCCCTGGACCGCGGCGGGTTCGACGTGGCGCTGCTGGACGTGCAGATGCCGGAGCTGGACGGCCTGACGGTTGCCGCGAAACTCCGCGAGCGCGAGCGGGGCACGGGCCGGCGGCTGCCATTGCTGGCGCTGACGGCGTACTCGATGCAGGGCGACCGCGAGCGGTGCCTGGCCGCCGGCATGGACGGCTACCTGTCCAAGCCGATCCGCGCCGCCGAGTTGTTCGCCGTCCTGGAGCGGATCGCCGTGCCGGTGGTCGCGCCGTCGGCGCCGTCCTTGCTTGACCCGGGCACGATCCGGGCGGCGTGCGGCGGCGATCCGGCGCTGCTCGACGAGATCGTACAGCTCTACCGCGGGCGGTGGGCGACGCTCCTCGCCAACGTGCGGACCGCCGTCGCAGGCCGCGACCCGGCGGCGCTGGCCCACGCGGCTCACACCTGCAAGGGGGTGGTCGCCACCTTTTCCGCGGCCGCCGCCACCGTCGCGCGCGAGCTGGAGCACCTTGGCCGGTCCGGCGAATTGGACGGGGCGGATGCGCTGTGCGATCAGCTGACGGAGCTATTGCAAAGACTCGATGGTCAGCTCGTCGGCTTGCGCGTCGAAGACCTCTCGTAAGTCGGGCCGAGTCTTCGAGGCCCGACGTTTTCCCATGTCTGCGTCCCCCGGACCCGGCATGGCCCCTCGCGGCCCAGCGTCAACTCACGGATGGTCTTCTGGTCTTGCGTGACGACAGTTGCTTATCCCTAATCAGTACATCGGTTTGCGACGCCGTTCGCGGTTGTGATCGGTCTCGGCATAACCTTCGCTTTGTTCCCGTTCCGCTGCCCGAATGGCGGAGGTCTCCAATGCATCGCATCACGATCTTCCATCACCCCGACTGCGTCCGGTGCCACCGGATCGCCCGAGTCAACAAGCTCTTCGACTGGCTGGGCCGGTTGCGAATATCGACGGCGATCCCGCCGACCGGGCCGCTCCAGCCGGGCGAGATTGCCGTCCGCGACGACCGCACCGGCGAGACGGTCCAGGGGGTCCGGGCGGCCCGGCGGGTAGCCGGGAACATCCTCGCCTACCTGCCGCTACTGCCGCTGCTATACCTGCCGCCGGTCGCCCGTTGGGTCGATCGGTCGGTGCGGCCGTGCGAAGATGGGAGCTGTGCGGTGCCGGCGCGTTGAACGAGGTGCGGTCATGAAGCGGGCCCTGTTCGGACTCCTGGTGTTGGCCACCGGCGGCGTGGCCGCGTGCTACTGGACGGGCAACCGCGGCCCGGAGGTGCTGCGGCTGCCGGGGACCGTCGAGGTGCAGGAGGTGCGGCTCGGGTCGCGGGTCGGTGGCCGGGTCGCCGCCGTCCACGTCCGCGAGGGCCAGTTGGTCGAGCCGGGCACGGTGCTGGTGACGTTCGAAGCGCCCGAACTGGTCGCCCGACGCGACCAGGCCAAGCAACAGCTGGCGGCGGCCGTCGCGGCGCAGGCCAAGGCCGAGAACGGGCCGCGGGAGGAGGAGATCGCCGAGGCGAAGGCAGCGGCCGACGCCGCCCGAGCCAAGTACAAGAAGATGGTCGCTGGCTACCGCGACGAGGAGAAGCGGCAGGCCGAATCGGAGCTGGCGGCTGCGCTGGCCGACGAGGCGCTGGCGGAGAAGGAGTACGCCCGAATCAAGGGACTCCAGGCGTCCTCGGCCACCGAGCGCGACGTGGCGCGGGCGAACCTCGACCGCGCCCGCAGCCGGGTCAAGGCGGCGCAAGCGGCCCGCGACCTGGTCGCGGAGGGCTACCGCCAGGAGGACGTGGCCGAG
>DASSAT010000026.1:0-2206 GCA_035699305.1 Fimbriiglobus sp.
GAACATGAGGTAGGTCCGCACCGCGTCGGCGCCGTACTCGCGCACCAACGGGTCGGGGTTGACCACGTTGCCGCGGGACTTCGACATCTTCTCGCCGTTCTCACCCAGGATCATCCCCTGGTTGACCAGCCGCTGGAACGGCTCGGGACAGCCGACGTGCCCGCGGTCGAACAGCACCTTGTGCCAGAACCGCGCGTACAGCAGGTGCAACACGGCGTGCTCGGCCCCGCCGACGTACAGGTCCACCGGCAGCCAGTACCGCAACTTCGCCGGGTCGGCCAGCGCCTTGTCGTTGTTCGGGTCGATGTAGCGCAGGTAGTACCAGCACGACCCCGCCCACTGCGGCATCGTGTTCGTCTCCCGGCGGTAGTGCTGGCCGTCAATCGTGACGCTCACCCAGTCGGCCGCCTTAGCCAGCGGACCCTCGGGGCTGCCGGTCGGCTTGAAGTCGGCCATCCGCGGCAGCGTCAGTGGCAACTCGGACATGTCCAGCCGGCGGACCGCCTCGGTCGGCTTGCCGTCCGGGCCGACCTCGTGCAAGAGCGGGAACGGCTCGCCCCAGTAGCGCTGCCGGCTGAACAGCCAGTCGCGCAGCTTGTAATTGACCTTGCGGGTGCCGAGGTGTTTCTCTTCCAGCCAGGCGTTGATCGTCCGCTTCGCCTCCGACGTCGGCAGCCCGTCCAGCAAGCCGGAGTTCACGGCGACGCCGTCGCCGACATAGGCTTCGGTCAGGTGGTCGAGCGTACTGCCGGTCTTAATCAGCCACTCGTCCGGCGGCTTCACGACCGTGACGATCGGCAACTTGAACTGCGTTGCAAACTCGAAGTCGCGCTCGTCGTGGCCGGGGACCGCCATGATCGCCCCGGTGCCGTACCCGGCCAGGACGTAGTCGGCGATCCAGACCGGTATCCTCGCCCCGTTGGTCGGGTTGACCGCGAAGGCGCCGGTGAAGACGCCGGTCTTGGTCTTGGCGACCTCGGTCCGCTCGAACTCGCTCTTGCGGGCGGCCTGCTGCTGATACGCCTTCACCGCGGCGCGCTGCTCCGGCGTCGTGATCCGCTCGACCAGCGCGTGTTCGGGCGCCAGCACCATGTATGTGGCGCCGAAGAGCGTGTCCGGGCGCGTCGTGAAGACGTTGATCGCAAGCCCACCCGTTGCCACGGGTGGGCTTGGGTCGGCGATCGGAAACGTGACCTCCGCGCCTTCCGACTTGCCGATCCAGTTCCGCTGCATCTGCTTGATCGACTCGGACCAGTCCAACGGCTCCAGGTCGTCCAACAAGCGATCCGCGTAGGCGGTGATCCGCAGCAGCCACTGCCGCAACGGCTGCCGGACGACCGGATGGCCGCCGCGCTCGGACTTGCCGTCGATGACTTCCTCGTTCGCCAGCACCGTCCCCAGCGCCGGGCACCAGTTCACCGGCACCTCGGCCTGGTACGCCAGTCGGTGCGCGTCCTGATACCCGCGCACCGCGTCCGGCCCCTGCTTCTTGACTTCCTCGGGTATCGGTAGCTCGGCGATCGGACGGCCCTTCTTCGCGTCCGCGTCGTACCAGGTGTCGTGGATCAGCAGGAAGATCCACTGCGTCCACTTGAAGTAGCCCGGGTCGGTGGTATCGACCTCGCGGTCCCAGTCGTAGCTGAACCCCAGCGCCTTGATCTGCCGGCGGAACGTCTCGACGTTCTGCGCGGTGGTGATCGCCGGGTGGACGTTCTTCTCGACGGCGTACTGCTCGGCTGGCAGGCCGAAGGCGTCCCAGCCGATCGGGTGCAGGACGTGGGAGCCGGCCATCCGCCGGTAGCGGGCGAGGATGTCGGTGGCGGTGTACCCCTCCGGGTGGCCGACGTGCAGCCCGGCCCCGCTGGGGTACGGGAACATGTCCAGGATGTAGACCTTCGGCTTGCCGGCGACGGTCGGGTCGCCGGGGTCGGGGGTGCGGAAGGTCTTGTTCGCCTCCCAGAACGCCTGCCACTTGCGTTCGATTTCGGCCGGGTGGTAGCTCGGCATCGCGGTCCCGCCAGGGGTGACTGTGTCCGGTTGGCTTATGCCCGGTCGGAAGGGCCGTCAACGAACGGATACCTCACGCACCCGGCGGGTTCTCGTCGGCCTCCGTGGCCCGGCGGGTGTCCTCGTCGAGGGACCGCGACCCGGCGACCCACAGGCCGCCGCCGACCAGGATCAGCACCGACACGATCAGGAACGCGGT
>DASSAT010000027.1:0-23550 GCA_035699305.1 Fimbriiglobus sp.
CCTACAGGTAGGGGCCGCCCTCCGTGGCGGCCCGTCGGCATTACCAGGTGTACTGCACCGAGAACGAGATCCCCTGGGCGAACACCCCGGTGTCGCGCAGCGGCACCGCCGGGCGGACCGTCTGGAGCGGCGTGATCGTCCCCGGCAGCGGGAAGTTCGGGATGCGCGACACGTCCAGCCCCTGGTCGATCTGGTCCCCGGGCCGCACGGCGCTTGAGAGGTACAGGAAGTTGTACCCGACCGCGCACCGCAAGTGCGGCGTCAGGTGCAGCCCGACGTTGACCCCGACCTCGGGGACGACCGCGAACCGCTCCTGAGTGAACCGGCCGATGTTCGCCCCTGGCAGCGCCAGCAGCCCGCCGCCGAAACTGCCCGGTCCGTTCGCCAACTGGAGCAACTGGCCGCCGTTGACCTCGACCGATTGGAAGACGTCGCCGAAGGCGATCGATGCCCGGCCCTGGGTGAACCACCGGCCGCGGCGAACCTCGCCGGCCAGCCCGACCTGCGCCCCGAAGAAGTGGTTCTCCGTGCGGAATCGGTCGGTCACGGACCCGGCCAAGACCGCCGGGTTGCCGACCGCGGGGGACGACCCGGGCGTGCGCGCGAACTGCTCGGTGATCTGGAGCGTCTCGCTCAGCCCGACGTACCGGAACCCGAACAGCAGGTCCAGCCGCGAGCACGGGGAGCCGCACAGGAACCGCCGCAGGTTCGCTTCCGCCCCCCACATGGATGAGTCGGTCAGCACCGCCACCGCCCCGGTCGCCAGCCCCGGGGCCGCGACCACCTCGGAGAACGGTACCCCCTGGTTGAGGTTGACGAACGGCCGGGCCAGCAGCCCGTTCGGTCCGCCGTTGACCGTGACCTCCTTGCCCTGCGGGCCGAGGAACCAGACGTTCCCGTCGATCCCCCACCGCTGCTGACAACCGAGCCAGTACACCCCGCCGAACCGGCCACCGGTGTGGAAGGTGTTGCTCAGCGCGTCCCCGTCGATGAGCGTCTGCGTCGTCGGCGCCCCGAGGATGCCGTTGGCCTGCGGGACGCTGGTCGTCACCAGAGGCGGCACCCCCGGCCGCTGGACCCACCACAGCAACATGTCGGCGTGAATCTGCCACTTGTTCGGCGCGGTCAGCAGCCCGAGCGGGCCGTAGGCACCGCCGCACAACGCCGGGTCCAGGTTCGGGCACGGGCAGGTCATCGGCCCGCCCGGCAGCACCGACGGCGGGGTGACGGTCACCGGCGGACCGACCACGAACGGGTGGCCGACCGGGATCGGCTGACCGATTGGCACGCCGTAGGGGATCGGGCTGCCGAACATCGCCGCCGGGTCGGGGCCGCGCTGCTCGGTGACGGTCGGGCCGGGGAGTTGCCGCGGCATCCCGAGCGTGCCGCCGCCCATCGGCGACTTGGGCTGTTCGCCGGCCTGCCCGCGCGCGATCAGCCCGCCGGTCGCCGGAGGGGCATCAACCGGCTGGATACGCCCGAGCTTCGCGGCCGGCGGTTGTGCCAGCCCGACAGACGTGGCGAGCGCGAGCCCGAGGCCCGCCCCGGCGGTGCGAATCCCGCGCATGGGTTTGTCCTCCTGACACGTCCCCCGCCCGGTTGTCGCGGTGTGGTCCATCCCGGTGGTGCCGGGGCCGTCCGATGGCGGACCGTGTCTTCGCCCTCTAGGTCGGCTCCGCCGCTCGATGCGCCCGTGTCCGATTCCGCTTACCCCACCAGCTTTCCGGCGGAGGCGACCGGTCCGCCGGGTCGTTCCGGCAGCGCGGGTCGTGCGCGTGGACCGCCCGCGCCGACTAATCGGCGGGAGCCGGACGACCGGAAAGTCCCGGTGAAGAAGCGGGTCTGGGAAAGTCGATAAAATCGGGCGAGTCGCCATCACCGGGGCGAACCGCAGAGGGGGAGGCCATGCACTTATCGGCACGATTGCTGAAGTTGATCCCGACCACGGCCGTCGGAGTGGCGGCGTTTACCCTGACCACCCAGACGGCATCGGCGTTCTTTCCGCCGATCACCGTACCGGGGTCGAGCGGCCCGGTGACGGTCAGCCCGCCGCCACCGCCGCCGGTCATCATCCCAGTTACACCGGACGTGCCCGTCCCGCCGCTGACCCCGCCGCCGGTGGTGCCGCCGGTGCCGCCGCCGCCGTTCGTGCCGCCGCCGCCGCCGCCAGTCGATATACCCGATCCGCCGGTGCCGCCGACCCCGCCGCAGACGGTGCCCGAGCCGGCCACGATTGTCAGCGGATTGATCGGGCTGACCGCGCTGGGCGGTTACACCTGGACGCGGCGCAAGAAGGGCGGCCCGGTCACGAAGTATCCGAACCATGCTCTGTCGAAAACCTCATCGTCGTGTGACTCTGCCTTCAGCCCGAAGGGCTGGGAGTTCTCAGCCCAGGGCGCAGCCCTGGTGATGAGGCCAACCGCTTCGCAGCCCTGAAAGGGCGACACACGGCGGTGCTGTCTCGCCCTTTCAGGGCTATGCGTCGGTGGGGCCGCGTCCCCAGGGCTGCGCCCTGGGCTGAGAACTCCCAGCCCTTCGGGCTGAAGACAGGGCTGTCACATCACGAGCACTTCGACAGCGCAACCGGACCACATTCGACGGTGAGGGCCGGGACACCGGCCGGGGCGAGGCGGAACCTCGGCAGCGCGTCCATCCGCGGGCGCAGGTCGGCGACCACATCGACGGCCCGGCGGAACCGCCCGGCGTGCCGGGCGAGGAGTGCGCTCAGCCGGGCGGAGCTGCGGCCGACGCCGACATAGGTCCGCCACCGGGCCAGCCACCCGAGCGGCAGCCGCGGCTGCTCGGGGTCGAACTCCCACGGGTGGAAGTACAGAACGCCGACCGCCGGGTCGGTTCGTGTGAGCTGCCGGAGACCCGATTCCATCAGCGCGAGCGGGAACAGCCGGAAGTACCCGCCGCCCGCGACCGGCAAGTTCTGGCCCAGCGCCCGGCAAGTGGCCGGCGGCAGCTCGATCAGGTGGGCCGACTCGCCCTCGGCCACGAACGGCGTCCGCGGCGCATCCGGCACGCCGTAGCGGTCGTGCCGCACCGGAAAGACCGACGAGTCGTATTGGTAACCCGCCTCGGCCAGCCCGTCGATCGCCCAGCCCGTCCGCCGGCCGATGCTGAACGTCGGGGCGCGGTAGCCGACCACCGGCCCGCCGGCCGCCTGCTCCAGGGCGTCCTTGCTCGCCCGCACGTCGTCGAGGAACTCCGTCGGGCTAAAGCATTGCACCCGGCGGTGGTCCCAGCCGTGCGACGCGACCTCGTGTCCGGCGTCGGCAATGTCGCGCACCAGCCGCGGGCGACGGCGGGCGATCTCGCCGAGCACGAAGAACGTCGCCTTCGCCCCGGCCTCGTCGAGTATGTCGAGTAGCCGTCGGGTCGCCCGCTCCATCCGGTCAGCGTACTCCCGTCGAAGAGGCGCCGGGCATTTCAACCCGGCGGCGGCTTCGATCCGGTCATGTTCTTCCACGTCGAAGCTGAGGACGACGCTCGCCATGTCGCACCCGCCTGCTCGGCATCCGTGTCCGTGTCTGGCGATCTTCCGCGGCGACGACACCGGGCCTCCGGCCCGGCGAGGATCGCACCAGGCCGCACAGGGTACGATCTCAGGGAGGGAAGTGCTACCCGAACCTGCGGACGGGGTGTGCCGTCAACCCCTCCCCCCGACCCCCTCCCCGAAGCGGGGAGGGGGAGTCTGCTTTCTCCCCTCCCCGCTTCGGGGAGGGGTTGGGGGAGGGGTTCTTCGAGGCCCGCCGGGGCGCTACGGCCCGATCGCCTCCGTGCCGCGCTCGCCGGTGCGGATGCGGACGGCGTCCTCCAGCGACAGCACGAAGATTTTCCCATCGCCGACGTTGCCGGTGTCGCCGGTCCGGGCGGAGTGGACGATCGCCTCCACCGTCGCCTCGACGAACGCCTCGTTGACGGCGATCTCCAGCTTCAGCTTCGGCACCAGTCGGATCTGCACCTCGGTGCCGCGGTAGACCTCCGTGTACCCGCGCTGCCGGCCGCACCCGCGCACGTCCGTGACGGTCATCAGGTACACATCCCGCTCGGCCAGCGCCCGCTGCACGTCGTCGAGCTTCTCCGGCCGGATGATCGCGACCACTAGTTTCACAGTGCCCTCGTGTCAAGTGGGAGTAAGGCGGCCCGCGGACCGCTCATCAGACCCGGACCGCCTTGACCGGCTTGCCGGGGATCAGCTTCTTGAACAGCGACTCCATCCGCGCGGTGAGCGCCGCGGGGTCGCCGCCGCGGAGGCGGAAGGTGTTGCCGCTGACCGTTGTCACGTGCGGGTAGACGGCCAGGAAGTCCGGGTCGGGCGGCGCCTCGGTCGGCTGACACAGGGCGGTCCAGTTCTTGAGCAACTCGTCGCTGTTGACCCCCTCGACCGCGACCTCGAACCGGCCGTTGCCCTTCGGGTACGTCGCGGCCTTCGGCTCGGTCGGGGTGAACGCGACCGTCTCCGTCGCGTACCCCAGATCGAACCCGACCTCGCCGTGCTCGGTCCGGTCCAGCCCGTCCACCTCGGACCGCGTGTCGGTGGTGAAGTTCCCGAGCGTCACCGCCTGGGTCACGAACACGAGTACTGCACTGAGCACCAGGGCGAAGACGGTGGCGAACGACGCGGCCTTAAGCTGGATCAGGAACTGCTTGGACGAACCGCTGGCGATGTACCCGTCCACCGACGCCGACTGGACCGCGGCGTAGCAGAAGACACCGGTCAGCACCGCGCCGACGAACCCGCCGACGCCGTGGATGCCGAACGCGTCCAGCGAGTCGTCGTAGCCGAGTTCGCCCTTGACGTACACGGCCACGTAGCAGAAGAGTGCCGCGGCCAGCCCGATCGCCACCCCGCCCCAGACGAGGACGAATCCGGACGCCGGCGTCACCGCGACCAACCCGGCGACGATGCCCGACGCCAGCCCCAGCGCGGTCGGCTTGCCCTTGTGCAACCACTCGATGACCATCCACCCCACCCCGGCCGCGGCCGCCGCGGCCTGCGTGGCGGCGAACGCGGACCCGGCCAGCGCGTTGCTCGCCGTGGCGCTGCCGCCGTTGAACCCGAACCAGCCGAACCATAGCAGGCCCGCCCCGAGCAGCGTCAGGACCATGCTATTCGGGTGGATGGCGGCCTTCGGGTAGCCCTCGCGCTTACGCAGGATCAGGCACGCCGCCAGGCCCGCCATCCCCGCGGCGATGTGCACCACCGTCCCGCCAGCGAAGTCGAGCGCCCCCAGCTTACCGAGCAGCCCGACCGCTGACGCGCCGGCCCCCTTGGCCGCGTCCAGCGGGGTCGCGTAGAACCAGTCGAACGCCCAGACCATGTGGGCCAGCGGGCAGTAGACGAACGTGACCCACAGGACCATGAACAGGCAGAACGGCCAGAACCGCACCCGCTCGGCGATCGCCCCGCTGATGAGCGCCGGGGTGATGATGGCGAACATCCCCTGGAACATCATGTGGACGTACACCGGGATGGTCCCGCCCGGTAAAGTCATGGTCGAGTCGATCCCGTGCAGGAAGATCAGCCTCGGGTCCCAGCCGACCAGCCCGCCGTTCTCGACACCCCATAGGTTGATCGTGAGGACCGACGGCCCAAACGCCAGGGCGTAGCCGACGGCGATCCAGTACAGGCCGACCACCGCCAGCGCACCCATGCTGTGCATCATGGTGGCGAGGACGTTTTTCCGCCGGACCATGCCGCCGTAGAAGAGCGCCAGCCCCGGCAGCATGAGCATCACGAACGCGCTGGCCGTGAGCATCCAGGCGGTGTCCCCCTTCGACTTCGCCTCCGCGATGTCCTTCTGGGCGTCGGCTAGCGACTTCTTCAGCTCAGTCAACTCGGATGTCGGCACTGGGTCTTGTGCGAGTGCCGGCCCGCTCAGCAGCAAGGCACAGACCGCCACGAACGGCACCAGCAGCCAATGGCGAGAGGTTCGCATGCATTGCCCCTTGTCGCGAAGTAAGGCCGACGTTTCCAGAAGTTGGCGCACGGAGTCGTTGCCGGCGCAAAGTAGGTCAAACCCCACACGAAAGCAGTCAAAGTGCCAAAGCGGTCCCGGGAGTGAGGATCGACGCAACTCCCGAATCTGTAAGTAATTACCGATACTGCAATCCGTGGAAATGTCAGTTGAGAACGACGGCATCGCTTGCTTCGTGTGCGAACTGTGCCCGATCTCGGCGCACACGGCGATGTGCTATCACTGTCAGCTGCTTAACCTGTGGGCACAATCACAACAGCGTAGCTCTGGTGCGTTAAGTGATTCACATAGCCTTGAATGTGAGTGCTGAACTTGTCGAGGGCTGAAAGAGTAAACTTGCCATTACTGAAGGTTAAAATTCTGCACTTTGTACTTGTATCGCTAAAACAACTTTTTTACCCTATCTCAATTGCGGCAGTCACGACAATCCGATTAACCCGAACAACTGCAGCGATCGCGAGTTGACAGCCGGGCTATCTGAGGCGGTCGAGCTTCACGACTCGCCTCCGACCGTCGCGGCTACCGGAGCATGGCTCGCTCGGCGCGGTGTCCCCGCGTCGGGTCGTCGAGAATCCTACCACTCGCACCCCGATTGGTGATGGGTGTGTGAGCCGACGCGATCCATTTGCGGACTTCAATGGGTTCGCCCGACGGTGCCTCAACCCCCTCAACCTGTGAGCCTACCATGAACGGCCACCCGCCCCGCCGTCGCCGCAAGAGCGACCAGGTCTCCCTCCGCTCCCGCCCCCGGGTCGAATGGCTCGAGGATCGGACGGTCCCGTCGGTGACCTTTGATCCAAGTAATAATGTCGTCAAATTCGCGGAGGACGTGCCGGGAGCGAACGACACCCTTGTCCTCCGCCAGGGAGCGGGTGGCCTCCTGGAGCAAAGTCTGAACGGCTCGCCCTTCAGCAACGACCTCAACTCCTTTCTCGGCGGTGTCCAATCGCTGACCGTGGCCGCCATTTCCAGGATCGACGTTTTCGTAGCCCCCTCGGGTAACGGGGGCAGCGACACCCTCAACCTGGACTTCTCCGGCGGCCAGGTCATCGCCGGTTCCGGGATCAACTTCGTCGGTGGCGCAGGGACCGACCGGATCGTTGCTGCCCGCGACTCAGACATGACATTGACCGACACGTCGCTCGTGTTCGGGCCTGGGACGTCAGGCGGGACGGTCACGCTGTCCAGCGTCGAGCGGGCCGAGTTGACCGGCGGCAACTCGCCGAACTCCATCTACGCCCGGGACTACACCGGCGCGACCGCCATCCACGGCGGCAACCAGACCGACACGGTCGTCGGGGGACACGGGGACGACTCCCTGGCTGGCGACGCGGGGAACGACGAACTCTTCGGCAACGAAGGCAACGACACCCTCGACAGCACCAACAGCGGCAACGCCCTGATGGACGGCGGGTCAGGCAACGACCTCCTGATCGGTGGCAACGGCAAGGACTCGATGATCGGCGGCGACGGCAACGACACTCTGCGCGGCGGCAACGGGGCCGACACCCTACTCGGCCAGGCCGGCGACGACGTTCTGGAAGGCGAAGGCGGGAACGACGTGGTAGACGGCGGCGCCGACTTCGACGAGGTCGTGGGGACGGGGGCCGTCAACTTCACCATCACCAACAGCACCCTGACCGGCCTGGGGACGGACACCCTCTCTGATATCGAGCAGGCTCGGCTGACCGGCGGGACCAACAACACCCGGATCGACGCCACCGCGTTCACCGGCTCGCTGATCGCGAGCGGCGGCCGCGGCGGCACCGACACGCTCATCGGCGGCGGGCGGGGTTCGAAGAACCGCTTCGAGCTACTCCCGAGCGGTACGGTGTCGCTGATCGACACTGGCGGACTCAACGAGGTCAGCTTCGCCACCGACACCTCGCCCACATCGGCCGGTTACTCCATCAACCTGGGGATCGAAGACGGCAGCTTCCAGAACGTGGACGGCAGCGGCTACCTGGTCGGCCTGAACGGATTATTCCAGAACGCCTTCGGCAGTGCGGGCGGCGATAACTTGACTGGCAACGACGAGACCAACTTCATCGACGGCGGCGACGGCGGCGACATCATCGTTGGCGGCGGTGCGTTCGGGGCCGGTGTCGGCACGGACACGTTCGTCGGCGGGGATGGTAGCGACACCATTACCGGAGACGACGGCGGCGACGTGATCGTTGGCGATGGTGCGTTCGGGACGGCCCCGGGCAACGACAGCCTGACCGGCGGCGACGGCAGCGACATCGTGGACGGCGGGGCCGGCAACGACGTGATCGTTGGCGATGGTGCATTCGGGACGGCGCCGGGCAACGACAGCTTGACCGGCGGGGCCGGCGATGACTCCATGGACGGCGGCGGCGGCGACGACGTGATCGTCGGTGATGGTGCTTTCGGGACGGCCCCAGGCAACGACAGCCTGACCGGCGGCGACGGCGATGACTCCATGGACGGCGGCAGCGGCAACGATGTCGTCGTCGGCGGCGCCGGCTTCGACACCGTGACCGGCGGGGCCGGAAACGACGCGCTCGACGGCGGCGATGGCGACGACATCTACCTGTTCGCCGGGACCGGACCGCTGGGCGCGGACACCATCACCGAGGCGCCGAACGTCGATACCGACACCCTCGACTTCTCGGTCTTCGGCTTCGCGGTGCGGGTGAACCTGGCGCTAACCTCTCAACAGACGGTCGCGAGCACTCTCAAACTCACGCTGTCGTCGGCGACCGGGCTAGAGAACGTGGTCGGCAGTCAGTTCGCCGACGCGATCCTGGGGAACTCGCGGCCGAACAAACTGGACGGGGCCGATCTGTTGCGCGAACCGGCCGCGACCGGCCCGACCTGGAACGGGGTGACGCAGGTCGTCTACCTCGACTTCGACAACTTCAATGACCCCGGTGAGTACGTCTACACCGGGGCCGAGGAGTCTGCAATCCTGTCGCAGGTGGCGGCCATCTACAGCGGCTTCCACATCAGCTTCACGCTGACCGCGCCGGGCGGGGACTTCGCGCACCTGAAGTTCAACGACACCCCATCGAAAGATGGGGTACTACTCCCCGGGCTTGGCGGCCTGGCCGACGATCTGGACTTCCGCAACATCGACCTCGGCGGGTCGGCCCAGATCGACGTGAATGGGTTGCTCGACGGGCCGGGGGAACCGGTCCTGGACCCCGTCCTCGCTACGCCCGAGCGAGAGAACCTGATCGCCCTGACGGCGACGATCGGGGCCCACGAACTGGGCCACTTGCTCGGGCTACGACACATCGACTCGTTCGGGCCGATCGGGTCGGGCATCTCGCCGCTGGTGGACCCCGGCCGGTTCCACATGAATCCGTTGGTGGATCCCAGCCCCTACACCGGGCCGGCCGCCGCTACCGAGACCAATTCGCACCTCATGGCCACTCCGGCGTCGGTCGGGTCGTCGCTGTTCGACGCGGTCGCCGGCCCGTTCATCGGCGAGCGGGAGGCGATCAAGCTGGCGTTCAACGAAAGCCCGAACGTCGTCGCCGAGCAGGGTGCGGCACACGGGACCAGGGCCGCCGCCCAGGCGATCAACCTGGACCTGGCATCGCTGTATGTGCCCAACACTCTTCAATTCGGCGCCAATGCTGGCAAGGACTTCGCCGTCCGGGCCGTGGCCGTCACCGGGGTGATCGGCGCCGGCGGGGAGTTCGACTACTACTCGTTCACCGGCAAGAAAGGGGACCTCATCAACCTGGAGGTCCTCTCCCCCACCCTGGCGAAACGGTACTCCAACACCATCGACTCGGTCGTCCGGGTCGAGACGGCCGGCGGCACCCTCGTGGCGGAAAACGACGATGACATGGATGAAGACCCGTTCGACATCGGCCGCGGATCGATCCTGATCGACCTCGTCCTCCCGGACGACGGCACCTACTTCATCAAGGTCAGCGCGTTCGCCGCCGACACCGGCAACTACGAGCTGTTCCTGAACCGGTTCGACGCCGGCAACGCCACCGACCTCGGGGACGCCCTGGTCGGGAACGACGGCAACGACACGCTCTCCGGCGGCCTGGGCCGGGACGTCCTGATCGGCGGACTCGGCGCGGACGCGCTCGACGGCGGCAGCGGCGACGACATCCTGATCGGCGGCCGGGCCAGTTTCGACGCGGACTTCGTCACGTTGCTCGGGGTGATGGCCGACTGGGCCCGAAATGACCTCGACTACAAGGCGCGCACCCAAGCCCTCTCCGACCGGTTGAATTCGAGAACGGTGTTCGCGGACTCGGACGTCGATACGCTCGTCGGCGGTGCGGACACCGACTGGTTCTTCGGCGATAAGCTCGACAATCTCCCGGACCGGGTGTCGCCGGGCGAGATCTTTGTGAAGGTGAATTGAGCGCGGGGGCGCCCGCGCGTCCCCACAACACGAACCTGGGTGGGAGTTGCCGTCTTGTAGATGGGGTCGAGTCTTCGAGGCCCGACAGTGCGCCACGTCGAGCCTCGAAGACTCGACGCGACCTACAAAACCTGAACCGCTGCTCCTGGCCTGCTGAGCATTACCGGTCGGCCGGCTTGAGCTTGCGGATCAACTCCTGGAAGCGCGGGTCGCCGCGGACTGGGGCCAGGTCCGGGTCGTGCTCCAGCGCCGCCACGTCCCGGTAGCCGACCCCGACTGCATCTCCCAGTGCCGCCACACTCTGGGCGAGGTACTTCTCCCGCAACTCCTTGTCGTCCCCGGCCGCCGCCGCGCAGAGGGCGGCGGAGCAGCCGGCGTAGAACAGCATGGACGGGTCCTTCGGCGCCCGCTTGCGGAACTCGGCAGTCCGGGCGGCGGCGTCGGCGTGCCGGCCGGACCGGGCCAGCGCCAGCGCCAGGTCGATCTGCGTGAACACGTTCGCCGGGTCCTCCTTGGCCAGCGCCTCCCGGATCGCCAGGCACTCCCGGAAGTGCCCGTCCGCGGCCTCCGTCTCGCCGAGCGCCCGGCCGGCCGTCCCCAGCCGGTAGTGCGATAGCGACACGGCCCGCCGCAGGTCGATCGCCGTCGGGTCCGTGGCCGCGCGCCCGACCACCATCGCGTGGGCCTCGGTGTAGAGCTTCACGGCCGCCGCCGCGTCGCCGAGGTACAGCGCCAGGTCGCCGGCCGAGTTGATGACGCCGGTCAGGGTCAACTTGTCCTGGTCCGACGCCTTGCTTCGGGCCGCCGCCGCCCTGGCCCGCCGGAGAGCCAGGGCCGACCACTTGCGGGCCGACTCGGTGTCGCCCAGGTGGAAGCTCAACTCGCCGATCCGGTTCGCCAGACCGGCGGGGAATAGCCTGGCTCCTTCCGGCGTGTTCGCCACCACGAGCGCCTCCCGCGTGGAGGCGAACGTCCGCCCGCGTAGCACCGACAGGAACGTCCGGTACTGGTCCCAGGCCGCGGCCGGGTCGCCCGTCGCCAGGGCCAGGCTCCCGAGCTTGGAGTAGGTGTTGAGCAGGTTCGATCGGGCGCGCGCCGGCGTCAGGCCCGGGGAGGTCAACGGCTCGCGGGCCAACACCTGCCGGAGGCCGAGGCTCTTGACGTAGTAGTCGCGGGCGACGACCCCGTCGCCGAGGAACTGGTGGTTGATGTCCCCCAACTTGTCGTAGACGATCGCCAGGTTCCACCGGGTCAGCTGCCCGTCCGGGTACTTGCCCAGCATCGCCTCGGTGATCTTCTGGCATTCGCGGTAGTGGGCCAGCGCCTCCTCCGTTCGGCCGAGGTCGCGGGCGATGTCCCCCATGTGCTGGTAAGCGGCCGTCCGCACCCACTGGCTCTGCGGACCCTCGGCGGCCTTGCCGACGACCTCCTGCAACCCAGCGAGGGCGTCCGTGAGGATGTCCTGGCGGAGCTTCTGGTTGCCCGGCTGGGACCGCAGTTGGGATTGCACACGGGTGACGAGTTTCGACAAGGTCCCGACAGCCAACTCGCTCTGCTCGGTGGCGACCTGGGCGTTCGCCTCGGCGAGTTTCTTGGCCTCCCGGGCGGCGATCTCGTTCCGGCGGGCCAAGTCACCCGCCACCACGGCCGCCTTCCGCTCGATCTCGGTCTGGGCCTTCTCCTGGGAGATGCGGACCAGCAAGACGGTCGAGGTGATCGCCACCGCGGCCAAGAGCGCGAAGATGGTCGCGCTCATGGCGGCGACGCCCGGGTTCCGCCGGCACCACCGCCAGAGCCGCTCGGCCTTGCCGACCGGCCGCGCCGCGATCGGCTCGCCAGCCAGGTAGTGGTTCAGGTCCCGGGCCAGGGCGGCGGCCGTTGGATACCGCTTCGACTGTTCCTTCTGGAGGCACTTCAGGCAGATCGTCTCCAGGTCCCGGGGGACGCCGGGCCGCAGCCGGGACGGCGGCACCGGCTCCTGGCCAATGACCTGCTTGAGGGTCTCCACCTGGGTCGCGGCCACGAACGGGGCACGGCCGGTCAAGCACTCGTACAGGATCGTCCCCAGCCCGTACACGTCGGTTGAGGGATCGGTCGCCTTCATCTCGCCGCGGGCCTGCTCGGGGGCCATGTACGACGGCGTCCCGAGGATGGTGCCGCTGCGGGTCTGCGTCGAGTCCGATTCGAGTCGCTTGGCCAACCCGAAGTCGGTGATCTTCGGCACCCCGTCGGGGCTGAGCAGGATGTTGGACGGCTTGAGGTCCCGGTGCAGGACGAGGTGCTTGTGGGCGTACTCGATTCCCCCGGCCAGGGTCATGACCAGGTGGGCCGCGAACTGGAACGGTTGCGGCTGGCCGCCGAGCTTCTGGGCGAGGCTGCCGCCATCCACGTACTCAAGGGAGAAGTACGGCAGCCCGTCCACCTCCCCGACCTCGTGGACCTGGACGATGTTCGGGTGCTGGAGCTGGGCCGCCGCTTGGGCCTCGGCCCGGAACCGGGCGAGTTGGTCCGGCGAGGCGTGGGCGCCGCCCAGCACCATCTTGAGGGCTTCGACCCGGTCGAGCCGGACGTGCCGGGCCTTGTACACCACCCCCATTCCGCCGTGGCCGATCCGGCCGAGGACCTCGTACCCGGTGACCCGAACCGGCGGCGGGGTCGGCGGCAACGCGACGTTGGAGTCGAATTCGTCCTCCGCCCCGGGGGAGCTGGCCGCGGTCGCCTGGAGGTTGGGCTTGCGGTCCGGTCCCGCCGGCAGGTCCTTGGCGGTCGGCGGGCTGGAGAAGACGGCGGTGTTCTCGGTCGCCCCCGACGTGTGGGTGGACATCCGCTGCTTGTAGGCGCGCTGGACCTCCTGGAGCTGAACGGTCAACAGCTGCCGCACCTCCTCGGACCCGAGGTTCAGGTACGTCTCGATCCGCGGCTCCGGCGCCCCCGCCAGCGCCGCCTGCCACGCCTCCTCGAACCGCTGACGGACCTCGATCACCCGGGCGAACGTGGCGGAGTCGATCGTCCGGTCCGTCCGGCTCACCGCGAGGCCGTCTTCCAGTGGATCCTGGCTATCCTGGGAACGATTCATGGCTGCCTCCCCGGATCAACACCGGTTCGTGAACACCGCGCCACCGACCCGACGGAGGTCCGGTTGCACGGGGCGACGGGGTGAATCGCCACCACTGCCCGCCGCTTCAAAAACGCAACAAGGGGACCGCCTGGCACGAGGGGCGCCCTCTTGCCAACTCGATAGCAGTTGACCCTCAGACCACTGCGAGAAGGTGGTCACATATTAACCTGTGCGCGAAAAAATCAATAGACACGAGTCCTGATTTGATGCGATTCCTCCTGACGATTCACGGCACCGCGAAGTGCGGATGAGAAGTGGGCCGCCCGAACGCGGGTGCGCACTCATATCGCCTTGCGTCGATACCTTTTCCACTCTCTCCGCTGGGTGCTGTGTTGAAAACCTCGTCGGGTGGCTCTGTCTTCAGCCCGAAGGGCTGGGAGTTCTCAGCCCAGGGCGCAGCCCTGGGGAGCAAGCCAACCGCACCGAAGCCCTGAAAGGGCGACACACTGCTGTCTCGCCCTTTCAGGGCTGCGGAGGTGGGGCCGCGTCCCCAGGGCTGCGCCCTGGGCTGAGAACTCCCAGCCCTTCGGGCTGAAGACGGGGCCGTCACATCACCAGCATTTCGACAGAGTTGGAGATGGAGGCGATTTCACCCGGACGGATGAAAACCCGTACCGGGTCACGAGTTGCTTCCTCTCTCTGCTATCAACCCACGACCCTCTTTCGTGGGAGCATGTCGAGGCCGAGGCCAATCGCAATTTGCTGTCGCGGCAAGGCTGCCGCGAGGCGCCGGGTCGAACGGGAGTGGTCGTTCAGGAATCAGGCAAGTCGTCGTCCGACCAGACCGACCGGGCGATGTTGATCCCCAGCGTGCGGATCTTGTTGCGGAGGCTCCCCCGGGTGATGCCCAGCAGGCGGGCCGCCTGGAGTTGATTGCCGTCGGTGTGCCGCAGCACTCGGACCAGCACCTCCCGCTCCATCCGCTCCAGGCTCTCGGCGTACAGGTTCTCGGTCCCCTCGGCGATGCGATCGGCCACGAACTCGTCCCAGTTGAAGACCCCCTCGGACACGTCGGCCGGCTCCAGTGCCCCGTTCGTCGCCCGTCCGGTGACTGCGGCCGGCAAGTACTCCGGCGCCAGCACCGGCCCCCGCATCCGCAGCAGCGTCTGCTTGAGCGCGCTCTGCAGCTCGCGGACGTTGCCCGGCCACGGGTACGCCCGCAGTGCCGCCTGCGCCTCCGGGGTCACCTCCCGGACCGGCTTGCCCAACTCCTGGCCGAACCGCTTCAGGAAGTGCTCGACCAGCAGATCGAGGTCGCCCCCGCGGTCGCGCAGCGGCGGCAGCAAGATGGTGAACACGTTCAGCCGGAAGTACAGGTCGCGGCGGAACCGGCCGTCCTCGACCATCTTCTCCAGGTCGGCGTTGGTCGCGGCGATCACCCGGACGTCGGTCTGCACCGTGTCGTCCCCGCCGACCCGCTCGAACCGCTGCTCCTGGATCAGCCGCAGCACCTTCGCCTGGGTCACCGGGGTCATTTCCCCGACTTCGTCGAGGAAGATGGTGCCGCCGTTGCACTGCTCGAATTTGCCGATCCGCTTGCGGTCGGCCCCGGTGAAGGCGCCCTTCTCGTGGCCAAACAGCTCGCTCTCCAGCAGCGTCTCGGGGATGGCCGCGCAGCTGACCGCCAGGAACGGCTTGTCGGCCCGGTGGCCGTGCTGGTAAATGGCCCGTGCCACCAACTCCTTGCCGGTCCCGGTCTCGCCAGCGATCAGCACCGTCACGTCCTGGCGGGCGACCCGGCCGATCGCCTTGTACACCTCCTGCATGGCCGGGCACCGGCCGAGCATCAGGTCCCCGGTCGGCGGCGTCGGCTCGACCTCCGGCATGGCGGCCGGCACCCGCATCAGGCGACTCGAACGCACCGCGCGGTCGATCAGCCCGCGCAGCTCGGCCAGCTCCAGCGGCTTGAGCAGGTACTCGAACGCCCCCTCCTTGATCGCCTCGATGGCCAGGTCGGTGGTGCCGTGGCCGGTGACCAGGATGACCGGGATGCGGGCGTCGATGGCCCGGACGCGGTGGAAGGTGTCCATCCCCGAGGCGTCGGGCAGGTGGATGTCGAGGACCACGACATCCGGCCGGTCGCGCTCGATGAGTGCGATCGCCTCGGCCGCGGTGCTGGCCGGCCGGAGCTTGACCTCCCCGCCGCCGAACGCCCGCTGGAAGGCGTGCTGGATGGCCGGCTCGTCGTCAACGATCAGGAGTGTGGGCATCGTTGGTAATGATGAATGATGAATGATGAATGATGAGTGAAGCAAGACGTTGGGTCAGGCACGGCCGGTGCGGGACTTCACCGTCTTGACACTCGCGGTCAGGATGGCCATCAGTTCGTCGGCCTCCGTCATGAGGTCGGCCAGACGTTCCGCCGCGAAGAGTTCGGCATCGACGATCAACTCGAACCAGTAGATCGTCTCTTCGAGTTCCTTCAAACCCCCTTCGATCAAACTGATGAACTCGGCATCCGATCTGGTGCGGCACGCCTCGCGGTAATACGCGCCGACGGACGTCCCCGACCGTAGTACCTGCTTGCCAAGGGTTTGAGCCACCACGCTCGTCGGCAAGGCTCCGTACAATCGGATCACCCGAAGGGCGAATCGCCTTGTCCGGACCTTGAGGTCTGACGGAGAACTGTCGGCCATTACAGCTTCCTCTTGATTCATCATTCATCATTCATCATTCATCATTTTTACCCCGTCGGAATGCGGATGAAGAAGCTGGCCCCACCCCCAGGGCGGTTGACCGCCGCGAGGCTCCCCCCGTGATCTTCGACAATCCGCTTCGAGATGACCAGCCCCAGCCCCAGCCCGGTCTCCTTGCCGCTGACGAACGGCTCGAACAGCCGCGGCAGCAGCGCGTGCGGGATGCCCGGCCCGGTGTCGCTCAGTTCGACCTCAGCCGCCCCGCCCCGCTGGCGGACTGCCACAGTCAAGGCGCCGCCGCTCGGCAGGGCGTCCAGGGCGTTGAGTACCAAGTTGACCAGGACTTGCTGGAGCTGGTCGGGGTCGGCGATCAGGATCAGCCCGCCGGGCGGGGCGTCCAGCCGCACCTCCACCCGCTGCTTATCGAGCCGGCCGCGGACCAGCCCCAGCACTGAGCGGACGACGCCGACCACCTCCACCGGCCGGCGGTATAGCTTGGACGGGCGGGCGAAGTCGAGAAACGTCTGCAGCGACCGCTCCTGCCGGCGGACCTCCCCCTCGATCACCCGCAGGTCCTCGCCGTTCAGCCCGCCGGCCCCGTCCTCCTGGGCCGCCTGGACCAGCATCTTGATCGATGTCAGCGGGTTGCGGATCTCGTGGGCCACCCCCGCGGCCAGTTGGCCGACCGCGGCGAGTTGCTCGGCCCGGAGCACCTCGCGGTCGCGCTGTTGGAGTTGGCCGACCACCTCCTCGATGCGGGCGGTCAGCCGGTCCACCTGGTCGTGCAGCTCGCCGAAGTCGCCGACCCCAGTGAGGACGATCTCCGGCAAGTCGTCGCCGAGCTTGCCGGCCGCGTCGCGGATTTGCACCTGGAGCCGGCGGATCGACCGGTTCAGCCCGCGGGCGACGCCGAACCCGAACACCAGCCCGGCCACGGCGCCGAGCGCGCCGACCCCGGCCATGCCCCAGGCGAACTGGCCGAGGACATTCTCGTGGTGGCGTGTCGATTCTTCGATCCGCCGGTCGTTGTACTCCTCGAACTCGCGGCACGGCTCCAGCACCCGGTCCTCCAGGAACCGGGTGGCCTCGGCGACGGCCTGCTCGTGGCCCGGGTCGGTCGGCGGCGGAAGGGCTTTCCAGCGGTCGAGGTATTCGGCGAACCCGGCGGTCAAGGATTGTGCGAACTCCCGCTCTTCCGGCTGATCGGCGTACCGGCGGATCGCACGGAGTAAGCCCTCGGCCCGGGCGTGCAGGTCGGCGACCGACTCGACCCGGTTGTGCTCCAAAGCTACGAGGATGTTCAGGCACCCCCGCAGGTCGGAGGCCGCCTGCCGGCTGGAGACGTTCTCCCGGAGAACCTGGGTGATGTCCGCCTGCTGGGTGAACAGCGAGATCGCGGTGAACGCGCAGAGCGTCACCACGCACAGGGTAATAAGCACCACCGGCCATAGAAACCGGTATCGGACGCTGGACATGGACAGCCCCCCGCGGCTGTCGTCATCCTACACGCCACGGGAGGTGTGCGGTCCCGGGCCGGATCACGGGGCGTCGAACGTCTTGCCCGGGAGCGAGTCGGCCCGGTGGAACTCGACCAGCTCGGTGTCGAGGAACAGTTTCCCGTCGTGGTACGTCTTGGTCCTGCCGGCCATCTTGACCCCGTCGAACTCCTTGTAGTCGGACAGCAGCAGCTCGACCTTCCGGCCCTTCCCGCCGGCCGCGTCTTTGCCGGTCATCTCCGTCTTGGCGAGCAGCCCCGTCTGCTGGTCGAAGTACAGGGTCACGTCCGGGAACCCGGCCCGGGTCGCCCGGATCGCGGTCGCCGGCCGGCCACCCACGTCGGCCTGGCCGACGACCGACAGCTTGCACGCCTTGTCCGTCAGCGGGAGCAGGGTGGTGGCGATCCGCTTGTGGTAGAACGACTCGCGGACGTGCGCCATCTCCTCGTCCGACATCGGCTTTACCTTTTCCCCCTCGACCACCCACCCCTTGTCGCCGTTGATGATCCGGGAGAACCGGGTCGGCTTGCCGTCCACCGCCCGGGTGCTGTCGAGGCGGAACTTGCCGGGCAGTTCGCCGTGGAACTCAGCCCGGGACGGCACCCCGCGGACGGTGCCGCTGGTCTTCCAGACGCCGGCCTTCAGGTTCGTGAGCTTCTTGGCGCCGCCGATCTGGGCGATCGCCCGATCGACCACCTCGCGGGCCTGGGAGTCGTCGTCCGCCGCTGCGACGGGCGCGGCCGCCAAGACCACGGCGGTCAGGAGTCCGAATCGCATGGGTGTCTCCTCCTGAGTGGGTTCGCCCCGGTCAGTAATCCGCCAGCACCTCGCCGCCGGCCCGCGAGCCGAGGCTGCCCCAGGTGGTCGCGTCCACCGAGTTGGACACAAACCGCACGCTGCCGTCGGCCCGCAACAGGTTCACCCCGCCGGAGTGCTTGCTCCGGGCGCCCTTCCAGTTGGCCGATGTGGAGATGCAGTCGATGTTGGCCGAGTTGGGCGTGTACCCGTGGTCGTAGAGCGTCTCGTAGGCGTCGCCGTCGGCCCAGCGAGTGTTGCGGTCGGTCCGGTACTCGATCGGCGACGAGCAGGACCCCGGCATCGCCCCGCCGCCGCCGATCCAGGCGTAGAGCAGCTCCCGCGTCGCCTGGTCGGTCGGGGCGGTGGTCATCTTGTTGGTGTTCGGGCCGATCAGGCTCTCGGACATCATCGCGGTGTTCGACGTGCCGTCGGCGATCTCCATCATTCGGACTTTCGACCCGTTGTAGAACATCCCATCCGGCGGGACCTTCCCGCTGACGACCGACCGGTAGGCGCCGTTGCGGCCGCTGCCGACGCAGACGGTGTAGTTGGTCGGGCCGAAGTTCGGGTCCGGCTTGGTCCCGGTCCGCGGGTCGGACGGGCAGAGTAGGATCGGGACGAGCTGTTGGACGGCGAGCTGGTTCCCCTTACGGTTCGTTACCGACCCGTCGGCCTGGTAGAGCGGGTTGTCCAGGTCGCAGGCGTTGTAGATGGCCGTCTGCTCCAGGTACGGGGTCAGGTGGGCGATCGCCGACCACCGCCACCGGAACGACGGCACGCTCGGATACAGGGGGGACACCTTCTGCTCGTAGCCTGGCGGGAAGACCCCCATCGCCGACTCGTAGTTGTGCATCGCCAGCCCGAGCTGGTGGAAGTTGTTCTGACACTTCAACCGGGCGGCGGCCTCGCGGACCTTCTGCACCGCGGGCAGCAGCAGCCCGATGAGGATGGCGATGATGGCGATCACCACCAACAACTCGATCAGGGTGAACGCCGACCGGACGCGACTCTGGCAGCTTCGCATGGTGGATACCTGGACGTTGGGGGGTGTTGTTGCTCGCTCGAAAGTCAGCGACCCGGCTTACGGGTCATGACCAGTTCCATCACCAGCCGCTCCTTGCCGCCCGGTCCGTCGCCGTACTGGCGGTGGACGATCCGCGTGTCGCCCTCCTCTAACCGGGTGACGGTCCGCGACTTCCGGCCGTCCCCGGCCCCCGCGACGGTCGCGCCGTGGAGGACGATCTGTTGGCCGTCGAACTTCTCCTTGCTCCGCCGGAACGACATCGCCGTCCGCCGCGAGTCGATCCAGACGCTGGTGAACAGCCCATTCTGTGACTCGAACCCGATGAGTCCGGTTCCCGTCGTTTTGCCGGTCGCTCCGTCGAAGACGAACTCGGACCGGAGGAACCGGCCGCCGTGGATCATCTCTTGCCGGCACTCGCCCTTCGCCCGGATCGGCTCCCCGGTCCGCGGGTGGAAGGTCTTGACCACGTCCCAGGTGCCGACGAACCGTTCGAGGAACTTCTGCCCGGCCCCCGGACCGGACCGCGGCTCGACGGACGATTGCGGATCCTTCTTTTCGGGAGGTTGACCGGCCCCGATCGCCGTCCCGGTCAGGAGTCCTGCGAGCACTAACAGGCGGGAGATGATCGTCACCGGGAGTGGTCCTACAATCATGTGAGGATGAAGGTGGAGACCGCCGCGGGGTTTCATGTGGGACAGGCCGAGTCGTCGAAGCCCGACCCAGAAGAAGCCTAACAAGATGCGGAGTCCGACGCTAGTGTAGACCGGGCGCTATGCGGACTTTATTACCGTCGATCCTGGACTTAACGTAACAACAACCATTCCGCTCGCATACCGCTAGTTTCGGTTGCCATTGGGGGCGACGATAATGCCTGTCGAGCACTATTCGCTGAGTCCGCTCACCGAAATCCACCCAAACAGATGAGCAACCCGGTGGCCGTGAAAGACGCCGTTGACCCCGACGCCCCGCCGCGACCGCACGATCGGCAGGACGCCGCTCTCCACCACCTTCGCCACACCATCGAGCACGCCGCCCACCTGCTGCCGGCCCAGGGGCCGATCAACTCCTTCATCCACCATAACACCCTGCACGCCTTCGAGGAGCTGACCTTCGAGGAGGCGGTCGTCAAGGCCGGCCGGACGTTCGGATGCCAGCCGTACCTGCCCGAGGATCGCTTCCGCCAGGAGTTGGCCCGCGGCCGTATCCGGTTCGACGAACTGCGGGCGGTGCTCCGCGAGGACCTCGACGACCGCGCGAATGGGCCGATCCCACCGCACGGCACCCGGTTCGACCTACGGCTGGCGATGCTCGAGCACCCGCTGCGGTCCGGGCCGACCGAGGAGGTGCGGTGGTTCCTGGCCGAGACCGGCGCCCTCCATCAGGTCCGGCCGGACGTGTCCGCAACCGTCCGCGGTCAGCTCGTCGCGGAGACCCGGCGGTGGGTGATGCGTGACCTGCGCTGCGGCAACGAGGCCGGCCGCAACGGCTCGGCCGAGCGCGTCGCCCGGAGGTCCGCGGCCGGCCTGACCGGGCTGATCGAGCGGTTCGGCGAGTCGCGCATCGAAAGCTGGGGCGAGGGCGACTGGGAAGCGTTCACCCTGCAAGCGCTGTGGCGGGTCTGCCGGCACGGGGTCGCCGGGGTGCCGCCGCTCGCCCCGCTGCCGTCGTCTCTGGTTCGGCATCGAGACCTGCTGTTCCAGACGACGGGCGTGGACGCCGACCTGCCGGTCCATGAACTGCTGATCCAGTTCTGCGCGATGTTCGTGGACCAGGGCGTCAGCCACTGGTCCCCGCCCGCGCGCGAGGAGGGCTTCTTCCGGTCCTTCTGCACCCTGTACCGCCTGCCGGGCGGCCCGCCCGCCTCCTGGCGGCGCGGGCTGAGCGCCGAGATTGCCCGCATTGAGGGAGCGGGCCTCACACCGCTGGAGTCGATCCGCGAGTCTCTCGAATTGCTCGGCGTCCCCGAGGCGGAGTGGGCACCGTTCGTCACCGCCACCCTGCTGGCGCTGCGTGGGTGGGCGGGGATCACGCGGTATCTCGAGCAGCGACCCGACAGGACCGTCTGCGCGGTGCCGGAGGGGAGCCTGATCGAGTACCTGGCGGTGCGGCTGATGCTCGACCGGCTCTCGGCGGCGCACGCCGCCCACGAGTCGCTCGGGTACGCCGGGCCGCTGAGCGAGCTGCGGCTGACCCTCCGCGGGCGGATCAGTCCGCCAGCGGCGCCGAGCGTCGAGCAGCGGGCGTTCCCGGTCTTCCAGCTCGCGCAGGTCCTCGGCTGGACGCCGGAGGACCTCCACCTGCTGAACGAAGCGGAGTGGGCGGCGCTGGTCGAAGAGGTCGAGGCGTTCTCCGGGGTCGAGCGGCGGCGGGTGTTCCACCTGGCCTACGAGGTGCGGTTCAACACGCGAACGCTCGACGCGCTGGCCGTCCACGCCCGGGCCCCGACGCCGGAGCCGGCGAAGCCGCGGTTCCAGGCGATGTTCTGCATCGACGAGCGCGAGGAGTCCGTCCGCCGCCACCTGGAGGAGTTGGCCCCCGACTGCCAAACGTTCAGCGTCGCCGCGTTCTACGCGGTGGCCATGTACTACCGCGGTGCGGCGGACGCGCACTTCACCCCGCTGTGCCCGGGGATCATGCTGCCCAAGCACTGGGTCACCGAGACCGTGGTAGACGACCTGGAGGACGTGAACCGTCTCCGCGCGCGGATGCGCCGCGCCGTGGGGATGGTGTCGCACCAGCTCCACGTCGGCAGCCGTGGGCTGACCGCCGGGGCGGTCGTAACGTCGGTGGTGGGGGTGCTGGCGTCGGCCCCGCTGGTGGCCCGCACCCTGTTCCCGCGGCTGACCGCCCGGGTCCGCCAGGGGTTCGGCAGCATCGTCCGCACCCCGCCGCGGACGGTGCTCCACCTAGAGCGGACCGACCCGACGCCCGGTCCCGAGGGCGGCGGCGTCGGCTACACCCTCGACGAGATGACCGCCATCGGCGAGCGGGTGCTGCGCGACGCTGGGCTGACGACGAATTTCGCCCGGCTGGTGCTGACGTTCGGCCACGGCTCGACCAGCATGAACAACCCGCACGAGTCGGCCCACGACTGCGGGGCGTGCGGCGGCGCCCGCGGCGGGCCGAACGGCCGGGCGATCGCGATGATCCTCAACGACCGCCGGGTCCGGGGGCGGCTGGCGGCCCGCGGGATCCCGATCCCGGACGAGACGATGTTCGTCGGCGGGATGCACAACACCTCCAGCGACGAGATCACCTACGCCGACCTGGACCGGCTGCCGGCGTCGCACCGGGCGGAGTTCGAGGCGGTCCGGGCGATCCTCGAAGAGGTGTGCGACCGGGACGCGCACGAGCGGTCGCGGCGGTTCGTGACGTGCCCGCTGACCGCGTCGTTCCCGGCCGCCCGGCGGCACGTCGAGGGGCGGGCGGAGGACCTCTCGCAGGTCCGGCCGGAGTGGGGCCACGCGACCAACGCCATCACCATCGTCGGCCGGCGGGCGCGGACCCGTGGGCTGTATCTCGACCGGCGGGCGTTCCTCAACTCCTACGACCCGACCCGGGACGACGCCGACGGGACGACCCTGGCCGGCATCCTGGCGGCCGCGGTGCCGGTCTGCGCCGGCATCAGCCTGGAGTACTACTTTTCCTACGTGGACAACCCCGGCTACGGGTGCGGGACGAAGCTGCCGCACAACATCACCTCACTGGTGGGGGTGATGGACGGGGCAGCCAGCGACCTGCGGACCGGTCTGCCGTGGCAGATGGTCGAGCTTCACGAGCCGGTCCGCCAGCTGTTCGTCATCGAGACGACGCCGGAGACTATGCTCGCGGTCCTGGGCCGCAACCCGGCGATGGAGCGGCTCTTCTGCAACCGGTGGGCCTACCTCGCCGTCCTCGACCCGGCATCGCCGACGATCCAGGTCTACCACGACGGGGAGTTCCACCCGTACTGGCCGACGGTCGATCACCTGCCCCGGGCGACGTCGTCGGTGGACTGGTATCGCGGCTGGCGCGACCACCTGGAGTTCGCCCAGATCGTCCCCAAGTAGTCCGGTTGCCCGGTCGGCCGGCTCGGGGCTTGTAGGGTGGGTCGAGTCTTCGAGGCCCACCGTCTGCGGTTGCACGGTGGGCCTC
>DASSAT010000028.1:0-2930 GCA_035699305.1 Fimbriiglobus sp.
CCGGCATCGGCACAAGGCCCCCCGCCGGGTGAAGGTCGAGCGGCCGGGACGGCCGCGGTCCCAGGGTCTCGGGGGAACCTGGGACCGCGGCCGTCGCGGCCGCTCGTGCTACCGCGGTCCGGGGCCTCCCGGCATCGGCACAAGGCCCCCCGCCGGGTGAAGGTCGAGCGGCCGGGACGGCCGCGGTCCCAGGGTCTCTCGCCGAGCCGCGCCGGATCGGGTAGCATAAAGGTGGCCCGCCCTCCGCCCGCCGAGCCTCCCATGCCGCCGACCGTCGAGCACCGGCCGCCGGACCGCCGCAGGTTCCTCCGCGCCGCGGCGACCGGGGCCGCCCTGTCGCTCTCCGCCAAGAGCTACGCCGCCACCCCCGGCAGCAACGACCGCCTCCGCGTCGCCTTCCTCGGCTGCGGCGGCCGGGCGCAGGCGCACATCCATCTCGTCAACAAGCTCGACGCGGAGGCGCGGGCCGTCGCCGTCTGCGACGTGTGGGACGGCCTCGAAGACGACTACGACCAGCCCAGCAACGGCCGCGTCATTCGGCGCAAGTATTCGCAGGGGCTTTACCCGTCGGCCAAGAAGTGCGGCCTCGACCCGACCGACAAGGCCCGGGTGGCGAAGGACTACCGCCGAGTGCTGGACCTGAAGTACGTGGACGCGGTGTGCGTCTCGACGCCGGACCACTGGCACGCGCGGATGACGCTGGACGCGGCCGCGGCCGGCAAGGACGTGCTTTGCGAGAAGCCGCTGACCCGCACCCCGGCCGAGGCGCTGGCCGTCCTCGACGCATTGGCCAAGCACAACCGCGTCGCCACCGTCGGCGTGCAGTCGCTGGCCGATCCCGTCTGGCGCACGGCGCACGACCTAATTAAGTCCGGCCGCATCGGCCCGGTGGCACACCTGTCGGCCGGCGTGTTCCGCCACGACGTTCGCGGCCAGTGGCGGTTCTACCGGCTCGTCCAGGAGATGACCGCGAAGGCGATCGACTGGGACCTGTGGCTGGGCCATCGCTTCGAGGTGAACGGCGAACCGCTCGGCCCGAAACTTCCCTTCGACCGCACGGTGTTCGCGCAGTGGCGCTGCTATTCGCCGTTCAGCGGCGGGCCGTTCACGGACCTGTTCGTGCATCCGGTCACGCGGCTGCTGGCGGCGGCGGGCCTGCGGTTCCCGGCGCGGGTGACGGGGGCCGGCGGGTTGTATCAGGAGCACGACGGCCGCGACGTGCCGGACGTGGGCACGGTGGCTGCCGACTTCGACGAGGGGTGTCAGCTGCTCGTGACCGGCTCGACGCTCTCCGCGTATCCGCAGGATGAGATTATCCGCGGCCCCGGCGGAGCGCTGAAGTTCGTCAAGGGCGGCGTCCAGGTGATCGCCGACGGCCCCGGCGAGCTAGTGGCAGTGGAGCCGCCGAAGAACGAGACGGAAGCCCTGTGGCGGAACTTCCTCGACTGCGTGCGGCGGCGCGACCGGGCGACGGCCAGCCCGCCCGAGCTGGGCGCCGCGGCGGTGGCGGTGGTGGCGCTGGCGCGGCAGAGCTACCGCGACGGCCGGGCGTACTTCTGGGACCACGAGCGTCGGCAGGCCGTCCCCGCGGACGCGACCTGGGCAGCGCGGTGGGAGCAGCGCAGCCGAACGCGGGCCGCGAAGCACCTGAACCTGGAAGGCCCGGCCGGGGGCGAGGCTTGACTCCCGAGCTGCGCGCCCGGGTGGCGGAGTACGGCGCGTCTCATCGCACGCCTGTGAACCGGTTGCTTCACGTCCTCGGCATTCCCCTGCTCGGCGTCGGCTCGCTGGGCCTGTTTTGCCAGCTGGCGGTGCCGGTCGGGGCGGGGGTCTCCGCGCTGGAGCCGAACGCCGGGCAGGTGGCGCTGCTGGTGGCGCTGGGCTGGTATCTGTACTTCGGCGGGAGGTCGGCGCTGCTGGCGTTCGGCTTCGTCGTCGTCTGCTATGTTGTCGGCAGCGTGTTGTCGGCGTGGGTGCTGGCCGGGTTGTGGCTGGCGGGGGCGGCGGCGCACTTCGTCGGTCACTTCGGCTTCGAGGGCAAGCCGCCGGCCACCTTCCGCGACCCCCGCTCGATCCTGGAAGCCCCCGTCTGGCTGCTCGGCCTGCTCACGGGCACCCTGCCGCGCGAGGAGGTGAGGTGACTCATGGGCGTCTCCGTCGTCCGCACCCTGGCACTTGCCGGCGCCCTCCTGGCATCGTCCGTTACCCGCGGCGGTCCTCCCGAAGCCGCGCCCGCGCCACGGCAACTCGACCGATACGGCGACCCCTTGCCGCGGGGCGCTGTGGCCCGGCTCGGCACCACACGGCTGCGGCACCCCGGACTGACCAACTGGGTCTTCCTCCCCGACGGCAAGACGATCGTCACCGCTGGCCGCGACGGCCTCGTCCGCTACTGGGACATCGCCACTGGCCGGCAACTTCGAGCCACCCCCGGCGGCCCCGACTGGAGTGCCTCGGCTCTTTCCCCCGACGGCCGGCTGGTCGCCGGGAACGACGATGAAGGCGTCTTCGTCCGCGACGTCGCCTCGGGCCGACTGCTCAAGTCGTTTCCCCGACTCTTCCCCGACGAGTTGCGGTTCGCCCCGGACGGCAGTGCTCTGCTCATGGACGGGCGCAAGGCTCTGGACCTGGCTTCCGGCCGCGCCCTGGAGTTTCTGGATTCGGAAAGCGATCGCGCCTTCTTCTCGCCGGACGGCAAGCGGATCGTAACCGCGGGCAGTAACTGGGTACCGGTCTGGGTCTTCGACCGTGCCACCGGCCGCCAGATATATCGGGTAGGCGGCGACACCGATGTCGCGGCTGTCTCGCCGGACGGAAAACGGATGACCGTCATCGGCGAGGCGCCGGGTAAGAAGGTGATGAGTGACGGAGACTACTGTCTGCGGGTGTTCGACTTCCCGACCGGCAAGGAACTCGCCCGGTTCAAACTG
>DASSAT010000029.1:0-4098 GCA_035699305.1 Fimbriiglobus sp.
CGACGAGCAGACGGTGATCGGCACGCCCGCTTATCTTTCGCCGGAGCAGGCGTGCGGCAAGCCGACGGACGCCCGCAGCGACATCTACAGCCTCGGGGCGACGGCGTACTACCTGCTGACGGGGAAGCCGCCGTTCGTGAAATCGCGGCCGATGGAGGTGATCGCGGCGCACATCACGGAGACGCCGCGGCCGGCGTCGGACTGCTGCGCGGGGCTGCCGGCGGACCTGTGCGCCGCGGTGATGAGCTGCCTGGCGAAGGCCCCGGCCGAGCGGTTCGCGGACGCGCGAGCGCTGGAGGCGGCCCTGGCGGCGTGCGGCTGTGCCGCTGACTGGGACGAGGACAAGGCGGCCGGGTGGTGGCGGGCGAACGGCACCACTACTCAGCTTGCCGGCCCACCTGGCGTTCACGGACAATCACATTAGTTGAAGCCATCAGAAGCCCTACATTGAAGGACAATCAGACCGCCACGATGACCGGTCCCTCGGAGTGAATTCGAGCGCACGATTGGGTAGCGACCCGCGCGCGCCCCGACTCGGAGAGTCGGGCACCGTAGCCCGACTCTCCGAGTCCGGGCCGCGACCAGAACCCGAAAGGCGCTCGAACACGGGAGTCTTGTAGAGTGGGAGTCATCGAGCGCCGACCCACCGTTGCGCCCCATCCGAGCCGCGACCGTCAGGGAGCGGTTGACGCGGACCGCTCCCTGACGGTCGCGGCTCGGATGACTCGCTCGACGCCACGATTCCGCGGCGTCACGTCGCGCCGGCACCGACCGCCTTGCGGGTCTCGTGCATCAGCCCCATGGCCCGGTTGCCCAGGTGGCGGGCCTTCTTCTCGGCGAACGTCTCGGCCTGGCCGGCCCAGCTGGACGCCGTGTCGCGCAGCCGCGCCCGCCTGGCCCTGCCGCGGGCCGGGTCCAGGAAGTACATCGCGGACGCCCCGGCGGCGAACCCGCACAGCCAGGTCAACGTGCTGTTCATCTCATCCCCTCCTCTTCTTCGTCTCGGGTCGGGCGACTTCGGGCGAGTAGTTCGCGGACCTCGGCTTCGGTCGTCTGGGCGAAGTCCTGATACCACGACCCGACCGCGAAGAACGGCTCCGGCGTCGCGGCACAGACCACGTCGTCCGCCAGGTGGCGGAACTCGTCGCAGGTTTCCAGCGCTCCGACGGGGACGGCCACCACCACGCCCGCCGGGCCAAGTTGGCGCACGGCGGCGACGGCAGCCCGCATAGTCGAGCCGGTGGCCAGGCCGTCGTCCACGAAGACTACCGTCTTACCCTGCAAGTTCGGCGCCGGTCGGCCGCCGCGGTATGCCTCCGCCCGGCGGTCGAGTTCCGGCAGCTCCTCGGCTGCGGCCGCGTCGAGCACCGACGCCGGGATGTCAAGCCGGCGGACGACTTCCTCGTTGACGACGACCACCCCGCCGGCGGCGACCGCCCCCATCGCCAGCTCCTCCCGGCCCGGCACCCCGAGCTTGCGGACCGGGAAGACGTCCAGCGGCGCGCCCAGCGCCCGCGCCACCTCGTAGCCGACCGGCACCCCGCCGCGGGGCAGGGCCAGCACCACCACGTCGGGCCGGCCGGCGTACCGGGCGAGCATCCCGGCCAAGGCCCGGCCGGCGTGGAAGCGGTCGCGGAACATGACGGACCTCTGTTCGTAATCCGGTCACTCCGTGACCGGTCTTCAGTGTACTAGGCACACTCCGTGTGCCGTCCCAGCTCGACGGCACACGGAGTGTGCCTACTACACTGAAGCCGTCCGGTCGCTCCGTGACCGGACTACAAGCTCTCGATACAACATCCTCCCCCGTCGAGCCGAACCCCCGACCGGGCGCACCCCGGAGGTCCACGATGACGGCGAACCCCCTCCGCGCGGCCCTGGCCGCGTTGGCGCTCCTACCCCTCGTCGGGCCGTCCTCGCGCGGCGACTGGAAGCCGGCCGCGGCGCCGCTGATGACCCGCTGGGGCAAGCAGGTCACGCCCGGGACCGCCTGGACGGAGTACCCCCGGCCGCAACTCGTGCGCCAGGACTGGGCCAACCTCAACGGCATCTGGGACTACGCCATCACCGCCAAGGATGCCGACAAGCCGGCGAAGTGGGACGGGCAAATCCTGGTGCCGTACTGCATCGAGTCGGCCCTCTCCGGCGTCGGTAAGCGGGTCAGCCCCGAGCAGGCGCTCTGGTACAGGCGGGCGTTCGAGGTGCCGGCCGGGTGGGCGGGCCGCCGGGTGATGCTGCGGTTCGACGCGGTGGACTGGGAGGCGACCGTCTGGGTCAACGGCACGAAGCTCGGCACCCACAAGGGCATGTCCGACCCGTTCGCCTTCGACATCACCGACGCGCTGAAAGCCGGCACCAACGAAGTCGTCGCCCGCGTCTGGGACCCGACCGACACCGGGTCGCAGCCGCGCGGCAAGCAGGTGTCCAAGCCCGGCGGTATCTGGTACACGCCCGTGACCGGCATCTGGCAGACGGTCTGGCTGGAGCCGGTGGCGCCGGCGCACGTCACCCGCGTGCTGGCCACCCCGAACGTGGATAAGGGGGAAGTCGAGTTCCGCATCGACTGCGCCGGGGCGCAAGACGGAGACAAGGTCGTGTTGATGATCGGCGGCGCCACCGTGACGGCCGCGGAAGCCCGGCAGAACGGCGGCAAGTCCGAAACCATGTACGTCTCCCGGGCGGTGGACGTCGGGGGCAACGGCCGAACCTTCAATGCGAAGCCGAACACGCCGTTCCGGGTCAAGGTGAACCGACCGCTCTGGTCGCCGGACAACCCCGTCCTCAACAGCATCCAGGTCGCACTCGCCCGCGGTGACGGCGAACTCGATCGCGCCCAGTCGTACTTCGCTATGCGCAAGGTCTCGACCGGCAAGGACGAGAACGGCCACCAGCGCATTCTGCTGAACAACAAACCGCTGTTCCTCATCGGGCCGCTCGACCAGGGCTGGTGGCCGGACGGCCTCCTGACGCCGCCGTCCGATGCGGCGATGTTCCACGACCTGAAGGTGCTCAAGGACGTGGGCTACAACATGCTCCGCAAGCACATCAAGGTCGAGCCGTCGCGGCTGTACTACCACTGCGACATGCTCGGGCTGATGGTCTGGCAGGACATGCCCAGCGGGTTCATCGAGAAGACGCAGTTCGTCCGCCCGAACTGGAAGGAGGACGCCAAGTTCTCCGAGGAGGACGCCAAGCAGTACCGCACCGAGCTGAAGGCGATGATCGACCACCTGCGGGTCTTCCCGTGCATCGCGGTGTGGGTGCCGTTCAACGAGGGGTGGGGCCAGCACGACACCAACGACATCCTGCGGTGGGTCAAGGAGTACGACCCGACCCGACTGGTGGACGCTCCGAGCGGCTGGACCGACCGCGGCTACGGCGACCTCAAGGACCTGCACCGCTACCCCGGGCCGGACATGTATCCGCCGCTGCCGGACCGGGTGTCGGTGCTGGGCGAGTTCGGCGGGCTGGGCCTGCCGGTCAAGGGCCACCTGTGGAAGGACCAGGGGAACTGGGGCTACCGCACGTACAAGGCGCCGGAGGAACTGCGCCGCACCTACCACCAGTTGGTGCGGCAGCTGCACCCGCTGATCGGCCGGGGGCTGGCCGCGGCGGTGTACACGCAGACGACCGACGTCGAGGTCGAAGTCAACGGGCTGATGACCTACGACCGGGAGGTGCTCAAGTTCGACCCGGCCGAGATGGCGGCGTGGCACCGGGAGTTGTTCACCCCGCCACCGACGTTCCGGGTGCTGGCGCCGTCCTCGGAGGCGGAAGGGCGGACGTGGAAGTACACGACCAAGAAGCCGGCCGACGGCTGGGAGCAGCCGGGGTTCGACGCCGCCGGGTGGTCGGAGGCGCCGGCCGGGTTCGGCGCGCTGGACCCGCCGGGGGCGAAGGTCCGCACCGAGTGGAAGACGCCGGACATCTGGCTGCGGCGAACGGTCGAGCTGGCGCGGGCGCCGGCCGGCGAGGTGTACCTGCGCATCCACCACGACGACGACGCGGAGGTGTCCATTAACGGCGTCCTGGCGGCCAAGGTGACGGGGTATCTCACCGCCTACCAGGAGGCGCCGATCTCGGCGGAGGCCCGCCAGG
>DASSAT010000030.1:0-3106 GCA_035699305.1 Fimbriiglobus sp.
CCCTCACCCTGGGCGGGGCGAACACCTACCTCGGCGGGACGACCGTCACCGGCGGCACGCTGCGGATCGGGGCGGCGAACGCCTTGCCGACGACCGGGGCGGTCACCCTGAACGGCGGCACCCTGAGCACCGGCGCGACCACCGGGTTCAACCAGAACGCTGGCGCGCTCAACGTCTCCGATTCGTCCACCATCGCCCTGGGGACCGGAGGCCACACGCTGACGTTCGCCTCGTTCGGCACCCTGGGGGCCGGGGAGACGTTGACCATCACTGGCTGGGCCGGAAGCCCGGGCGCGTCCGGCACGGCCGGGAAGATCATCTTCACCGACCCGTCCGGGCTGACGACCGGCGTCCTCGCGAGCATCACCTTCACCGGCGACCCCAGTTTCGCCACCGGGGCCATGCTGGTCGGTAACGAGCTGGTCCCGGTCCCCGTCCCCGAGCCGGGCTTGGTGCTGGTGGTCGCGGCCGCGGGGCTGGGGCTTTGGCGGCGGCGGCGCCGCCTATCATAACGGGTGACTGCCGTGCCCCGGACGGACCGGGGCGCGGCGCCTGCCGCCCGGAGCCGTCCTCTTGCTCTTCGCCGTCGATCCCTCCGGCATCCCGCCCTGGCTGGGGCTGGTGCTGATCCCGGTCCTTGTGGCCGTCAACGCCTTCTTCGTGTCGGCCGAGTTCGCCCTGGTGGCGGTCCGCCGGACCCGGGTCGAGGAGCTGGTCAACGAGGGCCGGCCGCGCGCCAAGGCGCTCCTGGCGGCGGTGGACGACCTCAACGCCAGCGTCGCCGCCGCCCAGGTCGGCATCACCGTCGCCAGCCTGGCCCTCGGGGTGGTCAGCGAGCCGGCCCTCGCCGGCCTGGTCCGCCCGCTCTTCGACGCCCTCCCGGACAGCTGGCGCGGGCCGCTCACCCACACCCTGTCGATCGCCCTGACGCTGCTGATCGTCACCTACCTACACGTCGTCTTCGGCGAGCAGATGCCCAAGCTGGTGGCCCTCCAAGCGTCCGAGCGGGTCGCCCTGTTCGTCACCACCCCGCTGTGGTGGTTCACCCGACTGACCCGGCCGGCCGTCTGGCTGATGAACGGGTCCAGCGCCCTGTTCCTGCGGCCGTTCGGGTATCGGCCCGCTGGGGAGGAGGGGGAGGTCCACTCGGTCGAGGAGCTGCGGCTGTTGGTCGAGGACACGGAGGAGGCCGGGCTGATCGACCCGGAGGCGGCCGACTTTGTCCTGAACGTCTTCGCGCTGTCGGACAAGACGGTGCAGGACGCGATGGTGCCGTGGGACCGGGTGATGGCGCTGGAGCTGACCACGCCGCCGGACAAGATCCTGGAGGCGGTCCGCGAGGGGGCGCACACCCGGATGCCGGTGTACCGGGGGACGCCGGACCAGATCGTCGGGATCGTCAACACCAAGGACCTGTTCTACCTGTTCAGCCTGCGCGGGGTGGTGGTGCTGGAGGACGCGCTGTACGACGCGCAGTTCTTGCCGCCGGACGCGCCGGTGTCGGTGGCGCTGCGGCTGTTCCGGCGGACGCACCGGCCGATGGCGGTGGTCCGCGACCCGGAGACGAAGCGGGCGCTGGGCATCCTGACGCTGGAAGACGTGCTGGAGGAGATCATCGGCGACATCGAGGACGAGCAGGACGACCCGGGCCGGCGGCGGGAGCTGCTGGCGAAGCTGCGCCGCCGCGGCGGACCGCAGCGGAAATAAATCCCAAATCCCAAGCACCAAATCCCAAACAAGAAGGTGCCTTCTTGCTTGGTTGGGATTTGGTGCTTGGGATTTGGGTTTTTCCGCGAGGCGGTTAGCGCCGGATCAGCCGGAACGTCAACACCAGCGCGGCCAAGCCGAGGACGACGTTGGCCGTCCACACGCCGGCGACCATCGGCACCCGCCCCTCCTTGCCCATCGCCACCCCGGCCAGCAAGAGCGGGTAGTAGACGAACATGGTCGGTAGGAAGCAGATGACGAACGTGCTCAGGTAGTCGGCCCGGTTGGCGAACAGCCCGACCGGGCAGCCGATCACCGCGAACAGCAGACAGCCGAACGCCATCGCCGGCCGGCTGTGGACCTCGTAGGCGACGCTGAGCACCTGCCGGCCGGCGTCCTTGGCCTGGAACTCGTAAGCCTTCGCCTGCTCACGGTACGCGGCACGGAGCTTCGGGTCGAGGGCCGCGCCCTGCGCCCTGGCCGCGGCCTCGGCCTGCTTCCGACTCAGCTCGTCCCGGTCGGCGGCCAGCTCGGCCGCCCGCTGCTCCAGCTCGTCCCACTCCAGGGACATCGGCTTGGCCTTGATCTGCGTCGCGGAGAACTCCTCGCCCAGCGGGATCTCCTCCGGCCGGGGGCTGTAGCTCTCGACGTAGCCGTTCTTGCCGGCCACCACCCACCGGTCGGCGTCCACGATCAGCTTGCGCTGGTCGAGATCGACGACCAGCTTGGCCTCGCGCGCCCGGGCGATGTAGTCGTACTCGATCACCGCCCCGACGGCGGCGCTCTTCTGCATCCCGGCCTTGCGCTTGATGATCACGTCGATCAACCGCCGGCCCTGCACGTCGCGGACGTACAGAACGTATGGCGACTTCGGGGTGACCCACCGCCGGTCGCGCTTGAGCTTGTTGTACAGGATCTCCTCCGGGTCCTGGAGCACCTGGGCGGCGAGCAGCTGGTGGGTACGGGGGATGAGCGAGTAATACATGGACGCGGTGGCCAGGGTGGTTAGGGTGCCGAGCAGGACGGCCGGCCGCAGGATGGTCAGCAAGTCCACGCCGGCGGCCTTCATGGCGACCGCCTCGTTGTCGTTGGCCATCCGCCCGTAGACGACACAGGTGGCGAACAGGGTGGCGGGCGGGATGGTATACGGCAGCAGGTTCGGAACCAAGAGCGGAATGACCTGGATGAGCTGGGTCGAGGAGAGGCCCATCTGCGAGGCCGCCTGGATCACCCCGGCGATCAGCACCAGCCCGGTCAGGCCGACCGCCGACAGCAGGAAGACCTTCACCAGCTCCCCGAAGATCATCCGGTTGAGCATGCCGAACAGCGGGAACACGGGGGATACTCCTGGGACCGCGGCCGTCCCGGCCGCTCTTGTTCCGCGTGTCGAGGGCGTTCG
>DASSAT010000031.1:0-7630 GCA_035699305.1 Fimbriiglobus sp.
TCACCTTGCTACTTCTTACAACTGCTGCGAAAAGTAGCTTCTGCCCGCGAACCTCCTCATCCCGTCCGCCGTCCGTCCGTGTTCCCGGTTCGGGGAATCACTTTGACTCAACCGCGGAGAAGGTTACCCGTGAGCGACATCAACGGCTGGTATTCCGCATACTGCCCTCACTGCGGTAACAAGGCCCCACAGAGCATGCGCCGATTTCACGAATGCGCGATCGGCGAGGAGGAGTTGGTCGTTTACTACGCGGCGGTCTGCTCGACGTGCAGCGAGCCACTGCTCTATTCCCAAGGTCCGCTCACCAGGACATACGGGTCCATGCCGGGACCTCAGCAGTTTTTCCCGCATGCACTCCGTTTGCTATGGCCCAAACTCGGCTCGCTCCACGAGAGCGTGCCTGAGCCGATACGGGGTAAGTACGAGGAGGCGGTCGGGATCAAGACGCGCAGCCCGTCTGCCTTTGCCAGCCAGATCGGCGTCGCTTTAGAGCGACTTTGCAAGGAGAGGGGGGCGTCTGGTAATAACTTGGCAGGCAAGCTCGGGGACCTGAACAATAGGGGTATTCTCCCGAACACCCTTGCGGAGATGGCCCACAGCGTCCGGGCGTTTCGCAACCTCGGGTCGCACGCAGACGACGCGGACGAAGTGACGGCATCCGATGCGGATGCGATCGACGAGTTCTTTCGGGCCGTGGTCGAGTACGTTTACGTTGCCCCGCACCGAGTGCAGGAAGTCCGCAATCGGCTAGATCGGGCAGGACAGTTGGGAGAGACATAAGCCCTGCCCGTTTCAAGTACCTGTCACGCCAGCGCCGCGTGGACCCGCTTGACGATCGGGGCGTCCCGGCCGCCGGAGCCTTTGAGCCAGAAGAGGCTCGCGGCCAGGAACCGGTCGCGCCAATGCGGCGTCACGTGGGCGTAGTCCTCCAGCACCGCCGAGCTGAACTTGTAGTCGTGCGCGTCGTTCCCCTTCAGGAACACCAGCAGCCGGCCGGCGTCGATCAGCTTCTTGCCGGCCTGCCCGTCCGACTTCAGGTAGCCCAACGCCATCCGCGCCGCCGACGCTTTGTCCCGAGACAGCTCGGCGTAGACGTCCGCCGCGCCGTCCGCCTTGTCGGACGGCTCCAGTTTGTCGATGCGGGCGTCGCCGACCTTGCCGCGGCCGGTCATCGCCGCGCGGAAGAGCGGCAGGAACGACGCCCCTTGTAGCATCAGCATCCGCCGCGTCTCGTCGTCGCCGGTGGTGTCGTAGGCGTGCCGCAGGGCATTCATCGTCGTCAGCGTGTGCAGGCCGACGATCCCCGGCTGCTGCATCAGGCACTCGCCGGCCCCGAGGAACAGCCCGTCCCACACCGACCGCGGCGACACGCCAGCGTTGAGTTGCTCGGCCGCCTTCTCGGCCGCGTCGCGCTCACTGCCGTCGCGCAGCGTCGCCAGCAGGTCCGCCGTCGCTTCCGCGTCGTCCTTGCCGCCGACCCACTCCTTGCGGATGCGGTTCACCAGTTCGGCGTTCTTGCGGCCGGGGCGGTCGGGGGCGCCGTCACGCTTCGCCGGGTTGTCCCCCTCGTGCTGCAAGAGGGCGTAGGCCAGCGACCGCAGCACCGGCTCGGCGTGGTGCCAGCCGATCGCCTGGAGCGCCCGGAAGGCGTTGGCGACGTAGATCGCCTTGTGCCCGATGTCGCGGAAGTCCCGGCAGCCGAAACGGGCGAACAACTCGAACAACTCGTCCGCACTGGCCGTCCGGGCCAGCGCCGCGACGGCCTCGTCGGCGGCCTCCTCGTCCCAGCCCTCCATCGCGGCGACGAACGCCGCCTTCGCCTTGCGGGCCGGGGGGAGCTTCATCTCGTTGACCGGTCGCATCCGCCAGCCGCTCTCCTTGAGCGTCTGCGCCTGGGAGGACTTGAAGTTGTCGATCGCCCAGAAGATCGGCAGCCACCGCTCGTTGTCCGGCCCAGCGAGGCTCGCCAGGTGCGCCGAGTTGACCACCAGGACGGCGTGGAACTTGAACCCGACGTTCGGCCGCGGCTGCACGTTCCGCACGCCGGCCAGCAAGAGCGCCGCCAGCACGTCCTTGTAGCCGAGGCCCTTCTTCACCCGGTCGGCTACCTTCTCGACGAGTTCGTTGCGGGGCGTTTCCTCCAGCAGGCGGACCAGCGGCTCGATGCCGGAGTCGAGCCGCACGAGGTTCGGGTCGAGCTTCGCGTCGGCGGCGCGGACCGGTTGCAGCCCGGCCAAGAGCGGCAGTCCGGCGGCACCCAGGGCGGAGGCGGAGAGGAACTCGCGGCGGTCGGGGGAGGACGACATGGCCGACTCCTTTGGAAGAGGCGTGGGGAAGGCACGCGCATTGTACCCCGCCGGGCCGGCCGGTGTAGCCGGGTCTTCCCTGGGACCGCGGCCGTCCCGGCCGCTCTTGCTACCCAAGTCGGAGGGCTGGACTGTAGTCACAGGCTCCCGACGCGCTCAGCAAGAGCGGCCGGGACGGCCGCGGTCCCAGGGTTCGCTAAAATGAACCACATGCTCTCCCGATCGGCCCGCTCGTTCCTCACCGGCCTCGCCCCGCGCCCGTCCGACTCCCGCTGGGAGCTGGCGGCCGAGGCCATCGCCGTCCAGATCCGCTGGTTCGGGCTGGTCGTCGGCTTCCTGCTCGTCAACTTCGGCTCGGAGACCTCCGCCCACGGCGTGCTCAACGCGATCCTGCTGCTGGGTGTCGGGTTCACGGCGGTCGATACTGCGTTCTTCCTCCGCGGCCGGGTGTTCCTGCGCGACTTCCCGCTGTTGATCTCGGCGATGGAGGCGCTGTTCATCGGCCTCTTGTGCACCTACGAGTCCGGCCCGGGCAGCCCGTTCCGGTTCTACTACCTGTTGTCGCTGATCTGCTGCGCTATCCGCTACCCGCGGCGGACGACATTCGTCACCTGCGGGTTGGACTGCTTGAGTTACAGCGCCGTCTACCTCGCCGAGCCGGCCGGCGCCCGCAACCCGTCGCTGTTCCTGCTGACGCTGGTCATCCTGGTCTGGGTGACGTGGGCCGCCGGGGCGATGGCCCGGCTACTCAAGCGCGCCGGCGAGGAATTGCACGAATTGAACGCGGCCCTGCGGGAGAACCAGGCGCAGCTGGAGACCCGGATCACCGAGCGGACCCGCGAGCTGGAGGAGTCGCAGGCCCAGGTGCTGCACCAGGAGAAGATGGCCGCGTTCGGCCTCCTGGCCGCGGGGATCGCCCACGAGGTCGGCAACCCGCTCACGTCGATCAGCAGCGTCGTGCAGATGCTCGAGCGCCGCGACCCGGACGCCTACACCCGCGAGAAGCTGGGCCTGGTGACGGGACAACTCGCCCGCATCCAGGGGACGCTACGCGAACTCGTGACGTTCAGCCGGCCGGCCAGCGACCAGCGCGGGCGGGTGTCGGTCCGCGAGGTGATCGACGAGGCGCTGGGCATCGCCAAGTTCTACAAGGGCGGTAAGAACCGGGCGATCGTGGCGACCGTCGCCGACAACTTGCCGCCGCTGGTCGGCGTCCGCGACCAGTTCGTGCAGGTGGTGTTCAACCTGGTGCTCAACGCCATCGACGCGACCGGGAAGGGCGGGCGGATCAGTGTCAGTGCCAGTGCCGGTGTCAGTGAAAAGACTGGCTCGGGCAGTGACACCGTTACTCTCACTGTGTCCGACGACGGCGGCGGCATCGACCCGGCCCACCGGGCGCGGCTGTTCCACCCGTACTTCACGACCAAGAAGCATGGCACCGGGCTGGGGCTGTTCGTCATCCGGCGGATCGTCGAGGCCCACGGCGGCACGGTGGCGGTCGAGTCGGAGCCGGGGAAGGGGGCGGCGTTCCGGGTCACACTGAAGTCGTCAGGTCATCAAGTCATCAAGTCATCAAGTCCCGACCCGGACTTCGGCTCGCCCGCGGTGTCCCAGGTGGCTGTTCCGTTTCGACCTGACGACTTGAGGACTTGACGACTTGAAGACTTCAGCGTCCATCCTGGTCGTGGACGACGAGCCGGTCATCCGCGACACCCTGGCCGAGTACCTCCAGCAGGAGGGGCTCATCGTCGTGTCGTGCGGGTCCGGCGAGGAGGCCATCGACCGCGCCGGTAAGCAGAAGTTCGACGTGGCCCTGTGCGACGTGAACCTGCCCGGCCTGGACGGCATCGAGGTGCTGGAGCGGTTGGCCAAGATTAGTCCGGAGACATTCGTCGTCCTCATCACCGCCTACGCCACGGTGGAGACCGCCGTCGAGGCGTTCCAGAAGGGGGCGCAAGACTACCTGATGAAGCCGATCATCCTCCACGAGGTGCTCGGCAAGATCAGGCGCCTCCTCAAGCAGCGCGACCTGTTCCGGGAGAACCAGTGGCTCCGCCGGGAGCTGAACCGCGACGCCGAGACCGGCGAGATGGTCGTCGGCCACAGCCCGGTGATGCACCAGGCGATGGACCTGGCCCGCAGGGTCGGCCCGGCCCCCTCGACGGTGTTGATCCTCGGCGAAAGCGGCACCGGCAAGGAACTGCTCGCCCGCGCCGTCCACCGGTTCGCCCAGGCCGCGAAGCCGACCGACGGCCGGTTCCTGGCGGTCAACTGCGCGGCCATCCCGGCGGACCTGCTGGAGAACCAGCTCTTCGGCCACCGCAAGGGCGCCTTCACCGGGGCGGACAAGGACTCGGCCGGGGTGTTCGCCCACGCCGGGCCGGGGACCGTCTTCCTCGACGAGATCGGCGAGCTGCCACTGGGCACCCAGGCGAAGCTGCTCCGGGCCATCGAACAAAAGGAAGTCTTCCCAGTAGGGGCCAACGAGCCGGTCCGGGTGGACGCGCGCATCCTCGCTGCCACGAACAAGGACCTGGCCAAGGAGACGGCCGAGGGGCGGTTTCGCGAGGACCTGTACTACCGGCTCAACGTCGTCTCGATCGTGCTGCCGCCGCTGCGCGAGCGCCGCGAGGACATCCCGGACCTGGTCGAGTTCCTGCTGGCGAAGCACGCCCGGTCGGTCGGCAAGCGGATGACCGGCGTCAGCCACGAGGCGATGCAGCTGCTGCTCGCTCACCCGTGGAAGGGGAACGTGCGGGAGTTGGACAATGCGCTCCAGCGCGCCGTGATCCTCGGCGACGGCCCACTGGTGATGCCCGCCGACCTGCCGCCGGACATCGCCCCGCGGCCGGCCGACCCGTCCGCGGTGGACGACCTGGGCACCGCGGTCGAGCGGTTCGAGCGGCTGCACATCGAGCGACTCCTGCGGCAGACCCCCGACAAACGCGAGGCGGCCAAGCGGCTCGGGATCGGGCTGAGTTCGCTCTACCGCAAGATCGAGCAATACGGCCTCGCCGTCACGGATCGCTGACAGGGCTGGCTCCGGCACAGGGAAAAACTACTGCGGATTCGGGCCACCCGTCTCCCACCGCGCTGCGTGGCCCCGGTTAACACCGCTGTTACGTAGCCTGAACATAATTGGCAGAAATACTGCAAAATTAACGCCGATTCGCACTAACCTGCCGACTTCTATTCGGTCAACGGGGTAAATTTTAGCACGGGTGGCGCCCACGCCCCCCGGCGAATGGGGCATTCGCCTTTGCCCTGCCATCACCGGAGCGTTGTCATGATCTTGGTCAAGAATGCGGTTGAGTTCCTGAAAGCGGAAGACGGCCCGACGGCGGTCGAGTACGCCGTCATGCTGGCTCTGATCATCGTGGTCTGCATCGCGGCCATCACCTCGATCGGGACCAACGCCAACAGCACCTTCTCCAAGGTCGGCTCGGCCCTAGGCGCGGCCGGCAGCTGAGCCGGTCAGCCGCCGAGCGGTCGACGTCTGCCTGGAAGGCCGCCACCTGGAAGCGCAACGCCGCGTCCCGGTGAGTTGTGGATCAGTCGTAGGAGTACCCGGCGAAGAACAGTTCGTCGGGTACTCCGTCTTTGTAAAGAATGACGTAAACCCCCTGTCCGCGGTCGATGTCGTCGAAGAAGCCGTCTTTGTGCTCGACCGTCTCGCGGGTCGGGGTGGTCGTGCCGAAGTATTCCAGAACTGCCTCGTCGTCGAGCGGAACCACCGCCCCGAAGTCCGGCTCGTCCGCGACGTGGTCGAGGTCGAGAATCGACCGGGTGCCGTCCTCCGCGGCGTCCTCGATCGCCTCCTCGATCGTGTCGTGTTGCGGCCCCGGGGCCGGCGAGGTGGGCGTGATCGGGAAGAGGATGAACGGCATCGCCGGGTTGTACCGGCCGGCCGCGAACTCCCGCTCGCGCAGCTCTCGCAGCGCGGCCTCCACGTCGGGGTTGTACCTCACGACGTACCAGTACGCATGGGTCCCCATCACACTCCTCCGGCGTCGGGACAAATGTGCAGTCGGCTCGGTCGGCTCGTGAGTTTGACCGCCCGCGCCGCCCGCCGCAATGTCCGCAGCTGACCGCCGGAGGGATTCGTTCACTCCTTCCACACCGCCGTCTGGCCGGTCCGCAGCGCCCGGTTGGCCAGGTGCGCCGCCGCGGCCGCCGACACCCCGGCGGACACCGGCGCGGTCGGCTCCTTCCGGCCGCGCACGCACTCCACCCAGTTCGTCAGGTGCAGCAGTTCGCCGTCCGGCTTGTCGTAGAAGTCGGCCCCGCGGAAGTCCGGGTTCGTCGAGACGATCTCCGAGAGCGGCTTCACCTTCTTGTTGCGTTCCGGCACCAGTTCGAACCGGCCGCGGTCCACGTACAGGCTCGCTTCGGTGCCGAGGAACTCGATGTGCGCCCCCTTGTCGGCGTTGCTGAACGTCCCCTCGAAGTGCATCTGCACGTCGCCGGGGTAGGTCAACAGCGTCTGCACCGTGTCCGGCGTCTCCCAGACGCCCTTGGCCGCGATGTGCTGGCCGATGCTGACGGCGGTCTCGGGGTGGGTGTGGTCGAGGTCGAGCACCCAGTGGGCCACGTCCACCCAGTGGACCATCAGGTCGGTGAACAGGCCGCCGCCGAAGTCCCAGAACCAGCGCCAGTTCCGGAAGCGGTACTCGTCGAACGGCTGCTGCCGCGCGGTGCCGAGGAATGTCTTCCAGTCCACCGACTTCGGGTCCACCCCAAGCGGGAAGCGGCGGACGCGGTCGGTATTGCGGTTCCAGCTCATCCGCACCTTGACGACCTGGCCGATCCGCCCGGCCTTCACCAGCTCGCGCGCCTTGGCGATGTGCGGCATGCTCCGCTGCTGGGTGCCGACCTGGACGACGCGCTTCGACTTCGCCTGCGCGTCGCGGACGGCCCGGCCCTCAGACAGGTCGTGCGTCAGCGGCTTCTCGACGTACACGTCCTTGCCGGCCTCGCAGGCGGCGACGGTCAGCGCGACGTGCCAGTGGTCGGGGGTGCCGATCAGCACCGCCTGCACGTCCTTGCGGTCGAGTAGTTCCTGATACTTCTTCGTCGCCGTGGCCTTCGGGTCGGCGAGCTTGCGGCCCTCAACGAGGGCCGCGTCCCACACGTCGCAGACGGCCGTGATCCGGACGTTCTCGACCTTCGCAAGTGAATGCATGAGGTGTCGGGCGCGACCGCCGGAACCGATGACGCCGACGGTCAGGGTTTCGTTGGCGGGGTAGCCGCGGGCGACGGACCCGGCGACGGTGGCGCCGGTGGCGAGGAGGAAGCTGCGGCGGGTCGGCTCGGCGGTCATGGCG
>DASSAT010000032.1:0-7255 GCA_035699305.1 Fimbriiglobus sp.
ACCATCCCAGGTTCGGGGCACTACCCCGTTCGTCCGCCGGAGGGAGTGTCGATGCGGTTCCCGTGTTCCGCCCTCATGCGCTCTGTCGGCCGCCCGGTCGGCATGGCCGTCCTGCTGGTGTTCGCCACCGGCTGCGGCGGCGCCGGGAACGTGTCCGGGAAGGTCACTTACCAGGGCAAGCCCCTGGTCTGGGGTACGGTCCAGTTCGAGGGCAGCGACGGCCTAATCAAACAGGCCAACATCAACAGCGACGGCACCTACGCCGTCCAGGGCGTGGCGACCGGGGCGGCCAAGGTGGCCGTCAGCAGCATCAACCCGAAGAGTTCCGACTTCCAGCCGCGGGTCGTCGAGGGCCGGCCGCCGCCCCCGCCCCGGCCGGAGGTCAAGGGCTGGTTCCCGATCCCCGAGAAGTACGACACGCCCCACAAGTCGGGGCTGACATACACCATCAAGGCCGGGGATAACACGATCGACATCGAGTTGAAGTAGCTGCCGACCCCCGGTCCGCGGTGAGCCGAGGCGACGAACGCCGCCCCGCCTTCGGCTCGCCGCGGACCGTCTCCGTTGACCACCGCGACCAGCAGAGGAAAGCACCCATGATGACCCATCGCCTGGCCGTCGTCGGGGTAGCGGTCGCCGCCCTGGCGGGCGGGCCGGCCCGGGCCGACGTCGGCGACCCCCAGGTCCGCACAGACCACCCGTGGTACCCCGGCGAGCTGTCCTGCTCGACGTTAGACCGCCTGTTCGCCACCCAGGCGGCGAACTACCGGCGGGTCGTCGGGGTGAAGCCGACGACCGACGAGCAGAAGGCGCTGGCCTCGTGGTTCTGGCGGAACGCCAACTACTACCACGGCCTGGACGCGCGGCAGGACATCTGGGGCAAGGGGTTCGCCCACGAGGGCAACTGGACCCGCGAGTACTGGACCGGGCTGTTCGCCTTCGGCTTCGGGCTGTGCGGCACGACCCACGCCCAGTGGAGTGCCGAGATGGACCACCTGCTCGGCCCCGGCCGGGGCCGCGGCGTCGGGGTGGACGGGCACAGCTCGTTCGAGGTGTTCCTCACCGGCGGCCCCTACGGCGCGGGCAAGTGGGTGTTGCTCGACCACGACATCTCGACCGTGATCTACGACCCCAAGGGCGAACGGCTGCTGTCGATCGCCGAGATCAAGGCCGACCTGCGGGTGACCGACCGCCGGTTCCGGCCGGAGCGACAGCACGGCTGGCTGGTGTCCGGGCTGCACCCGACCGACGCCCCCGGGGTGTACACCCGGTTCGACAGCGTGGCCTACCTGCCCGGGTACGCCGGCCCGCCGCCGGTCGTGCACCTCCGCCGCGGGGAGACGCTTCGCCGTTACCTCCGGCCCGGCCTGGACGACGGCCGCACCTACGTTTTCTGGGGCCACAACTACAACCGCGGCGGCATCTCCGGCCCGGAGCGCGACCTGACCTGGGTGAACCAGCCGGAGAAGATGTACGGCTCCAAGACCGGGGCGCCGCCGACCGTCGGCCAGGCCCGGTTCGGCAACGCCGTCTACACCTACCGGCCCGACTTTACCACCGGCGACTACCGCGAAGGCGTCACCGACGAGGACGACAAGCACGTCACGTTCTCGTTCGCCACGCCGTACATCATCGGCGCGACGCCGCCGAACGATAAGCCGTGGGGCGTCTACGACCCCGGCTGCACGAACGGGCTGGTGCTACGCGGACAAGCCCGTTGCCCGGTGGCCGTGTCGGTCGATCGGGGGCGGACGTGGCAGGACTGCGGGCCGTTCCGGGACGGCCTCGACCTGACCGACCGTGTGAAGTCGCAGCGGCAGTATCTCATCCGGTTCGGGGCGGCCGCCCGGGAGTTGACCGGCACCGGCCTGACGATGACGACCGTCTGCCAGGCGAACGCCGCCATCCTGCCCCACCTGAAGGACGGCGGCAGCACCGTCCATTTCGAGGCGTCCGGCCGGGCGGTGGCGTCGGCCGGGCCGACCGTCGAGCAGGCCAGGACCCACGTCGTCGGGGGCCGCTTCGGGACGCCCGAGGTCACTCTGGCGGTGGCCACGCCGCGCGGGGAACCGGTCGTGGCGGTTCACGCGGCCGCCCAGATGGCGTCGGGCAACCCGCCGCGGCCCGGCGTCCGCTACCACATCGACTACTCGACCGATGGCGGCAAGACGTGGCGGCCGGTGGTGAAGGACCGGACGGTCCCGCGCCGCGGCGAGGAGCCGGCGGACTTCTGGTCGCACAGCTTCTGCTACGGGTCGGCCGAGGTGGGCGCGAAGGGCGTATCGTCCGTGCGCGTGCGGTTTCGCAACAGCGGAGGCAAGTCCTGCGAACGGGCCGAAGTCCACCTCGTCTATCGGGCCAAGGGGGGCGACGCCACGAAGGTCACCTTCGACTGGACCGACGACGCCGGCCCCCACCGGGCCGCGCACGTCTTCGGTGCCGGGGGCGATTGGACCGTCCCGACGGGCCGGGACGTCCAGACCCGCTGGGTGGAGTTCGAGCCGGTCGCCGGGGGAGGGGCGAAATGAGGCGCTGGTTCGGCTCCTCGGGGCTGGTGATGCTGCTGTGCGGGGCCGCCCCCGCGGTCGAGTTGCCGGCCCACTACATCGTGTGATCCGCCCGGTTCAGAAGTGAGAGAGGCCCGCCTGGCTCCGGTGCTATCACGAAATCCGCGCAAAAGGAAAAGAAATCGGCCTGGCAGGACATCGGGCTGCCATCACATTTCCGCCGGCCACCGATCCCGGACCTCTCCGCGCCGTCCCCGGTTGGCACGCGCTGCCCGGTCTGAACCCGCCCGACGGCCCCGCGGAATTCGTGGACTGCCGGTGCAACCTCCCGGCGGCGGGGCGAACGGTGTGCTAGATTCCCTACGGGGCGTCGCCCGGCCCCGCATGGAGGGTTGCCAGTGACCGCGCCCCCTGACACCCGGGCCACATCGCAGCGCCCGGCCGACCCCAGCGCCAAGACCGTCTGCCTCTCGGCCGCGCCCACCCCGCCGGTCCTCCCCGCGCTGCCGGCCGAGCCGCCCGCTGGCACATTCGGCCGACCTGTCCCCGACGCCTCCCTGGCCTACACGCTGCTGCTCCCGAGCAAGTCCGGGGCGGTCTTCTTCCGGCACGGGCTGACGCTGGTGCTGCCGCTGTTCACCGGCTGGGACCAGGCGGGCGAGTTCCTGGTCCGGGTGCGGATGACCCGGTGCTGGATCATGGAACTGCCGACTGCCGCGGCCGTGGCCGACTTCCTGCAAGCGCCGCCGGGCCGGCCCAGCGGGACCGGCGACGTGCTGGTGTCGGTCGATCCGGCCGACCTACTGGACCTGGGCGCGGGCCTTGTGCCGGCCCGCGAGTTGATCGCCGTGGTCGCTGGCGGCGGTCACTGACGAACCGCTCCCATCACCGCTTCAACAGCCAGACCTCGGCCACCTGACAGCCACGGCCGGTGCCGCCCGCGCCGGACGCCTGCGTCCACTCCAGGGTCAGCGTCCCGCCGACCGTCGCCTCCGCCGGCACGTCGAACTCCAGCGGCTCGAACGGCCGGGCCAGCGCGCCGTGGACCTCGTGCCGGCCGTTCGCCATCAGTCGCACTTTCACCCCCTGCCGCTCCCGCGGGTAGACCACCCGCACCCGATACCGCGCCGCCGGGTCCAGCCCGGGGTAGCGCAGCCGCAGCGGCCGGTCGTAGAGCGTCTCGGCGTGCTGCCACCACGCCTTCGGGTGCGCCGGGTCCGGCCCGGCGGCGCGGAAGCTGAAGCCAGCGAACGGGCTTTCGTAAAACGCGGGGTCGTCCTCGTAAGGGCGTCCGCGGACCAGGTGCGGCGAGCGGCGCGGGTCGCCCAGGTCGTCGTAGAAGCCGCCGGGGCCGGGGTCGGTGCGCGTCAGCAGCGCGGCGAGGCGGGCCAGGCGGTCGGCCTCGTTCGGCAGCTTGCGGATCGCACCGATCTGCTTCCGAAGCCAGGCCGCGTCGGTCAGCGGGGCGTCGATGCCGTCCAGGTTCGCCCCGCGCTCGATCGCGATGGCGTGATACCGCTTCACGCTCAGCTGCGCGCGGACGCTCTGGAACAGTGCCTCGGCCAGTTCGAACACCCGCGCCCGCAGGTCGGCGACCGGATGCTCTTTCGCGGCGCGGTCGAGGATCGCCTCCGCCTCGGCCATCGTTTTGAGGGAGCCGCCTTGCTTCGCCTTGCCAAGCTCCGCCAGGGCCGCGGCATCGGCCGCCTGTTCGTGGCGAAGTCGGGCGCGGACATAGGCGTCGTAGTAGGCCCGGTAGAGCGCCTGCTGGAACCGCCAGTTGAGCTTCTGTCGCGGCCCGGCGTCCTTCTCCATCGCCTGGAACAACTCCAGCGTCTCGTCGATGCCGGCGTTCTCGGAGACCGGGCCGACCCAGTTCCGCTCCAGCGCCAGCAGCCCGTCGGCGAACCGCTCCTCGAACGCCGGGCCGACGAAGTACCGGGCGTACTGCCGCAGCACTTCCCGCACGTCGGCCCGCTCGTCCCAGCCCAGGGCGCTCCAGACGACCTTGTTCACGTCGTCGTGGCACCCCTCCGAGTAGGTTATGAACCCGGCCGTGTGCGGGTGCGCGTGGCGGTAGATCGCGGACATCTGGGTCGGCCGCGGGTTGCACCCCTCGCGGCCGATCGTCAGGGCGAACGCCACGTCCCAGTCGGGGACCGGATACTGGCAGTGCCGGCTGTGGGTAATGTCCGGGTAGTCGCGGATCGGGTAACGCTTCGGCACGAGCTTGCGAAACTCCGGCAGGTCCACCCGCACCTGCGGCCCGTGAACGACGCCGGAAAGCCATGCCGGTTCCTTGCGCAAGAGGCCCAGCATCTCGTCCAGCCGTTCGCGGTTGAAGCTCTGCGCGGACACCCACATCTGCGCCTTCGGGTGGTACTTGTGCAGGTTGGCCGTCTGCTTCTCCAGCAGGTTGAAGAGGGCCGTCGGGGCGGTGTGGCCGGGGTCGCCGCCGGGGACGAAGACCGCGTCCAATCGGGGAAGAGCGGCGAACACCGCGCCCCACTCCTTGAGCGCGAAGGCGACGGTCTTCGGGTCGGTGTAGTCTCGATCCATCGCCGGATACCAGACCCACACGTCCAGCCCGTACTCGCCGGCAATGCGGGACACCTCGGCCATCATCCGCCGCGGCGGCAGCGGGAAGAGCGGGCTGTCGGCGTCGTCGTCGGACCGCGGCGGGATCAGTTCGACCGCGTTGCAGCCGAACACCGCCAGGTCGTGGATGTATTGCTCCCACATGGCGACCGTCCAGCCGTCGTAGGAGTTGGTCTTGGGGCGGTAGCCGATCTGGTGACCGCGCAGCGGGGTTCGCGGGGCGGACTTCTCGGAGAAGTTGGCGGGCAGCGTCACCTTCAGGCGGTCGAGGCGCAGCTCGCGGAGCAGCCGACCGACGCCGAACAGCACACCGCGGGCGTCGTTACCGGCGACCCACACGGCCCGGCCGGAGGTGCCGATCTGGTATCCTTCCTTGCCGCCCGTGCCGAGGTCGTTCGGGGCCGGAACGCCGCCCGCCCGGAGGAGCTTGCCCACGCCGGCCGCCGGGCCGACCACGATCACCGGCCCGTCGGCCGGCCACGCCTCGGCGCGGCCCCAACGGACGAGTGAGCGGGTCTCGACCTCCTCGACGAGCATCCGCACCGCCTTGGCCTCCGGCCCGGAGAGGCCCGGCGGGGCGACGACGGTCGCGGCCGTCAGGTCGAGCGGTTCGGCGGCGGCCGCGGGTGCTGCAAGCAGCAGGGTCAACCAGGCGAAGCGGGCGATCACGGGCGTTCTCCGAAGAGTCGGTCGGGTTGCAGCAAACTCCGCCGCCGGTCGGGCGAAATGGTAATAGCCGGCCGGTCGGGGGACGGGCGTGTTGTACCACCCACGACGACCCGCGCCTACAACCCAGCAATCGCCGTGAGTCGAGAGTAGAATTTCGGTACACACCGGAGACGCCTCATGACCCCAGCCGCCTCGCCGGAGCACGTCCCGACCCCGGAGGCACGGCTGGCGCCGGTGATGTTCGCGCTGGCGTTCGCATACCTGCTTGTCCTGGCCGGGCTGATCCACCGCGCCCCGCAGCCGCACGTCAACCCCGTCGAACTGGAGCTGATGTACGGGGCGCTGGCGATCCTGTGGCCGGTGTTCGTGATCGAGGCCGGGGCGGCGGTGATCCGCCGAGCGCCGGCGATGTCGCTGCGGACGGCGGTGCTGCGGGCGCTCCTGGTGGTGCTGGTCCCGCCGATGCGGATGGCCTGGGTCCACCCGGTCACGGACCGCGTCTGGCTGCCGCGGCTGGGCTGGCGGCGGCCCGGCAAGGACCTGCTCAAGCGGCTCGACAAGGCGTTCGGCGGGCCGATGCTGCTGTTCGCGTTCCTGATCCTGCCGGTGCTGGGGATGGAGTATGTCAACCTGGTCAAGACCGACACCAGCCCAGCGTTCGCGCTGGTCCTGGACCTGAGCATCGCCCTGATCTGGGTGGCGTTCGCGCTGGAGTTCGTCGTCAAGGTGCAGGCCGCCCCGAGCGCGCTGGGGTACATGAAGGACCGGTGGCTGGACCTGGCGATCGTCGGGCTGCCGACGCTGGAGTTCGTGCTGACCCGGTGGTTGGACGCGGCGCCGCTGCTGCGGCTGCTGCGGCTGGGCCGGGCGCTGGGGCCGCAGCAGATCGGCGCGATGGGCAAGGCGTACCGGCTCCGCGGGCTGATGACCAAGGGGTGGCACGCCTTCCTGCTGCTGGAGGGGATGTCCCGGCTGACCGGCAACTCGCCGGCGAAGCGGCTGCGCAAGGTGGAGGAGCAGATCGCGGAGTTGGAGGAGCAGATCGCCGAGCTGCGGGCCGAGGCCGACGACCTGCGCAAGAAGATCGCGGCGCAGCCGGCGGTCGGGTAACAGAAGGCGGTGGGGTAGAGCGGTCAATTGTGGTCCGCTCGCTCCGCGAGCGGATCGGCGAAGACCGCTCGCGGAGCGAGCGGACTACATTACTTCACGTCGAACAGGTGGACCGCCCCGTATCCGCCGACGGCCAGCGTTCGGCCGTCCGGGTTGAACGTCGCCAGCCCGGGGCTGCCGTGCGGGCAGACCAGCGTGTCGATGACCTTGCCGGTGGTCAGGTCGTACAGGACGACGTGCGGCTGCGGCAGGTCGGCCGGGTCCGGGTCGCGGCCGAACTTCCCGACGTCGATCCCCGGCGTCCCCGACGCCGCGGCCAGCCGCCCGTCCGGGCTGACCGCCACCGACCGGGTGAACCCCTTCTCCCCGAA
>DASSAT010000033.1:0-4095 GCA_035699305.1 Fimbriiglobus sp.
TGGGGAGCAGGCCAATCTCCGGAGCCCTGAAAGGGCGACACACGGCTACGCGGTCTCGCCCTTTCAGGGCTATGCGCCGGTGGGGCCGCGTCCCCAGGGCTGCGCCCTGGGCTGAGAACTCCCAGCCCTTCGGGCTGAAGACCGGGCCACCGACGACGAGGTTTTCGACAGAGTACCCACTGCGGAGAGGGGGCAAGAAATCCACGCGGTCCGGTCTTACCTGAGCGTCACCCGCACGAACGTCGGCCAGTACAGCGTCGCGTCGTTGACGACCGGCCCCAGCTCGAAGGAGTTCACCACGTAGCTGATAACCAACTCGTTCCCCGTCGCCAGGTGCGGGTGGGCCTTCGCCGCGTAGCTGAACACCCGCTTGTCCCGCTTCATCTCCGGGCACTTGTACAGCAGCACCGCCTCCGACCACGGCCCCTCCGGCAACGCCGCGAACCGGGCCACGATCCGGTCCGACAGCCCCAACTCGGTGTACACCGCCGCGTACCGCTTCAGCCCGGGGAGGTACGACACCGAGTACTCGGTCGCCAGCCCGTCGGCCAGCGGCTTGAGGTCCGTCGGCTCGGCCTTCCAGCCGTCGGCGGTGAGGAACCGCCAGGACTTGAAGTCGTCTACCGTGACGATGGGCACGCGGGCGAGGACCATCTGCCGCTTCGGGAACCAGCCCTTCCGCGGCCGCTCCTCGAAGCCGTAGACGTAGAGGTGTTCGCCGACGGTCAGCACCGCGGAGCCGAACTCTAGCTTGCGATCAGCGGCGGACTCGGCCCACGGCAGCTTATGCTGGGTCATCTTCCAGGCGGTCGGGTCGTCGGCCGGGTTCGACACGACGCCGAGCCACCGGCCGATTCCGCGGAAGCCGAACGCCCCGCCGGCTTTCGTCTTCTCCATCTGCGCCAGGAACAGGTACAACTTGCCGCCGTGGTACGCCGCGGCGAGCGGCCAGAACCAGCCGCGGCCGTCGGCCGGGGTGAACAGCGCCGTCGGCTTGCCGTCTTTGCCTCTGCGAACCACGAACGACACCTTCGCGTCCTTGCCGTGTCCGTCCTGGATGCCGACGGTGTTGTTGACCATCGTCAGGCCGGTCCGCTTGCCGCCGCGGACGGCGCCGACCCAGGTGTCGCTGAACAGCCAGAGGGTGCGGGTCGGGGAGATCGACACCGAGTACGCCCCGTCGCCGCCGATCCAGCCGTCGGTGCGGCGGAACTTCGCGTCCCAGGCGGGCAGCGGCTCGGCCTTGACGACGGCGGGCGGGTCGGCGCGGCCGGCGCCGCAGGCGAGGCAGGCAACCACGAACGGATGAGCGAATCGCACGGCGGGCGCCCTCGGCAGGTTGCCTTTGTTGTAGGGTGATCCCCTGCTTGGCCGGCGTCGTCTCTGATAAATTGCCGGGGTGACTCCACCCGACCCGAGGTCCGCCGCGATGCCGTTCGAGAAGGTCGAGACCCAGAACGTGGACTTCCCCGCGCTGGAACGCGACACCCTTCGCTTCTGGGACGATCAGCACATCTTCGACAAGTTGCGGGCGAAGAATGCCGGCAAGTCGAAGTGGAGCTTCCTGGATGGCCCGATCACCGCCAACAACCCGATGGGCGTCCACCACGCCTGGGGGCGGACGTACAAGGACGCGTACAACCGCTACTTCGCCATGACCGGCCACGAGCAGCGCTACCAGAACGGCTTCGACTGCCAGGGGCTGTGGGTCGAGGTCGAGGTCGAGAAGGAACTCGGCCTGAAGACCAAGCGCGACATCGAGGAGTTGGTCCCCGGCGACCGCGAGGCGTCGGTCGCGCGGTTCGTGCAGCTGTGCAAGGAGCGGGTGGACAAGTTCGCCCGCGTCCAGACGGAGCAGTCGATCCGCCTCGGGTACTGGATGGACTGGGACCGCACCGACGCGGACTGGGCCAAGCCGCCGGACGAGCGGAAGTCGTACTTCACCATGTCGGAGGAGAACAACTACACGATCTGGGCGTTCCTGAAGAAGTGCCACGGCAAGGGGCTGATCTACCGCGGCTACGACTCGATGCCGTGGTGCGGCCGGTGCGGGGTCGGCATCTCCGAGCAGGAGATGAAGGAGGGCTACCGGCTGGTCGAGCACAAGGCGTGCTTCGTGAGGCTGCCGCTGGCGGACCGGCCCGGCGAGAGCCTGCTGGTGTGGACGACGACCCCCTGGACGTTGACCAGCAACGTCGGCGCCGCGGTCAACCCGGAGCTGACGTACCTCAAGGTGCGGCTCAAGGGCGAGGTCTATTACGTCTCGAAGGGCGCCTTCAAGCTGAACCGCATGGAGTCCAGCGGCGGCGAGGACGAGGAAGGCGAACCCGGAGCGTCAGCGACGGGATCTCGGAAGCCCCGCAAGGACTGGCTCGACGGCGTTCCCCATCTCAAGTCGATCGAGCAGCTCTTCAAGGAGAAGGCCGGCAAGGACGGCTTTGAAGTGGTCGGCGAGGTGAAAGGCGAGGAGTTGCTCGGCTGGCGCTACGTCGGCCCGTTCGACGACCTGCCGGCGCAGCAGCACCCCTACGGCTATCCCGCCGAGGTGGCGCGCGTCGTGGAGCAGCGCGGTTGGGCGCCGGCGGTGTCGGCGGCCGAGGCGCACCGGGTCATCGACGGCAGCAAGGACGTGACCGAGACGGAGGGGACCGGCATCGTCCACACCGCCCCGGGGTGCGGGCAGATCGACTTCCAGTGGGGCAAGGACAACGGCCTGCCGCCGGTCGCCCCGATCGACGAGTCCGGCGACTTCCACCCCGGCTTCGGTCCGCTGACCGGCAAGAACGCCGCCGACCCGGCCACCGCGGACGCGGTGTTCGAGGAGCTGCGGAAGAAGGACGTGCTCTTCGCCACCGAGCGCTACGTCCACCGCTACCCGCACTGCTGGCGCTGCAAGACGGAACTCCTGTACCGCCTCGTGGACGAGTGGTTCATCGACATGGGGCCGCAGCACACGACGGAGGGGTTCCGCGGCGAGATCATGACGGTGGCCGATCAGGTCAAGTTCCTGCCCGAGTCGATCAACGGCCGGGCGCGGGAGCGGGACTGGCTGTGGAACATGAGCAACTGGATGATCTCGAAGAAGCGGTACTGGGGCCTTGCCCTCCCCATCTGGGTGGACGACGTGACCGGCGAGTTCGAGGTGATCGGCTCGCGGGAAGAGCTGAAGGAGCGCGCCGTCGAGGGCTGGCAAGCGTTCGATGGCAACAGTCCGCACCGGCCCTACCTGGACAAGGTGAAGATTCGGAACCCGAAGACCGGCAACCTGATGTCGCGCATCCCGGACGTGGGCAACCCGTGGCTGGACGCCGGCATCGTGGCGTTCAGCACGCTCGGCTACAACACCGACCGCGCCTACTGGACCCAGTGGTATCCGGCCGACTTCATCACCGAGAGCTTCCCGGGCCAGTTCCGCAACTGGTTCTACTCGCTCTTGGCGCTGAGCACGATGATGGCCAACGGCCGGCAGCCGTTCAAAGCACTACTCGGGCACGGGCTGGTGCGCGACCAGGACGGCAAGGAGATGCACAAGGCCGATGGGAACTCGATCGAATTCATCAAGGCGGCCGACGAGGGGTTCACGCTGGTCCAACGGCTCAAGCCGAACGAGAAGGTCCAGCCGCCCGACGGCTCGCTCGGGGCCGCCGAGGTCCAGGTCACTGACAAGGAGACCGGCAAGCCGGCGCGGGCGATGCAGGTGTGCTGGCCGCCGATCGGGGCGGACGTGATGCGGTGGATGTACTGCCGCCACGACCCGGCGAAGAACCTGAACTTCGGCCCGATCCCGGCGCGGGAGGTCCGCGGCAAGTTCCACATCAAGCTGTGGAACTGCTACGCCTTCTTCGCCAACTACGCCCGGCTCGACGGCTTCGACCCGGCCGCGCCCCAGGTGCCGGTGAGCGAGCGCGCCGACATCGACCGGTGGATTCTTTCCGACTTGCAGGGCTTGATCCGCACGGCCCGGGAGGCGTTCGAGGGCTACGACGTGATGCGGTCCTGCCTGGAGGCCGAGCGGTTCGTGGACGACCGGCTGTCGAACTGGTACGTCCGCCGCAACCGCGAGCGGTTCTGGAGCAAGAACGCCGAGTTGGACGC
>DASSAT010000034.1:0-14673 GCA_035699305.1 Fimbriiglobus sp.
CAACAGGGGGCTGACGCCCCCCGCTCGCCCTTCCTGCTCTGCGACGAGTTCGCCGCGGTGCTCGACCGACCACTGGCGAAGGTGCTGGCGTTCAACCTGCGGCGACTGGTCAGCCGGACCGGCGTCGGGGCGCTGTGCGCCACCACCCACGACGACCTGACCGACGACCTCAACCCCGACCTGTGGGTGCGTTGCCGTGGCGACGGGCTGATCGAGACGGAGCGGCGCGCGGTAAAAAAAAAGTGGTCAGCTTCCTCGACGAGTTATGGCTCTCGGAGGGCTCCAAGTCCGACTGGCCACACTTCGCTCGGTGGCATTACCGCGGCGGGCGGCTCGGGTTCACCCGCCGGGTGATCCTGCTGTGGCACGCGGCCGAGCCGGTCGGCGTGTGCGTGTTCGCCGCGCCGGCCGGGGCGGTGCCGCAGCGGTCGCGGTACTTCGGGTTGCGGAACCCCGGAAGCCGGGCGGCACTGGCAGCGCTGAACGCGAAGCTCTGGGTGTTGCAGCGAGTGGTGTTGCACCCGGCGTACCGCGGGGCGGGGATCGCGGCGGCGTTCGTGCGGCGGGCGTGCGAGCTGTGCCCGGCGGACTGGGTGGAGACGCTGGCGGCGATGGGGCACGCCAACCCGGTCTTCGAGCGGGCGGGGTACGTCCGCGTCGGGGCCGCCCGGCCCGGCGGACCGGTGTATTACGTCTTCGACAACCGGAAGAGAACGAACCACAGAGTCACAGAGGGCACAGAGGGAAGAAACACAGAGAGGGAAACAGGGTTCCAAACCGAAGACGGAACAGTCCTCCCTCTTCTGTCTTGAACCCTGTCTGCTGTCTGCTCTGTGTCTCTTCCCTCTGTGTCCTCTGTGACTCTGTGGTTCGTTCTCTTCCCGACCTCCGGGGCGTCCGCTATCTTGAACGGAATATCGTTTCGGGTCGGGAGTTGATGATGCCGGAAGTCCTCGAATCGAAGCCCGAGGCCGACGCGCCGGTGCTGCCGGAAGTCATGGTCGCGGTGCCGGTGCCTCTGTCGCCGCGGCTGACGAAGTACCGCAAGTTGGTCCTGTTCGCGGCCCCGGTCCTGGCGGCCGTCCTGAGCTGGGGCAGCGCCGTCGGCCTGCACTTCATGATGACCAACGAGTCGCCGAGCGCCGCTGTCGTGGACCGCGGAGCGCCGGACGGGGCGCGGCTGTTCGCGCAGAACTGCGCCCGCTGCCACGGCGAGCGCGGCGACGGCCGCGGCCCTACCCTGCTCGACCCGCCGGCCCGGCACTTCGGGGCCGAGGCGTTCAAGTTCGGCACCACCAGCAACCGGCTCTGCCCGACCGACGCGGACCTGATGCGGGTGATTCGGGAAGGCATTCCCGGATCGGCGATGCCGGCGTTCGCCCAGCTGTCGGAGGAGGAGCGGCACGCGCTCGCCGGCCACGTCCGGCGGCTGACGTGGGAGAACCTGTTCGCCAAGCTGCGCGACAAGGAGGTCAAGGAGTTCGGCGACTACGACCCGCTCGCCTTGGCTGGGCAGACCGACAAGCTGTTGCAGCCCGGCAAGCCGCTGGCGGTGCCGACGGCGTTCGCCGCCGCGACCCCGGAATTGCTGGGGCGGGGTCGCGGCGTCTTCGTGCAGTACTGTGCCCCCTGCCACGGCCCCGAGGGCCACGGCGACGGCCCGCAGGTCCAGGTGAACGAGAACGGCACCCCGGCCCACCCCCGCGACCTGACCCAGGGGCTATACAAGGGCGGCGGCGAGTCGGAAGACCTCTACGCCCGGATCGTGCTCGGCATCCCCGGCACGCCGATGCCGGCCTCCGGCAACCTGTCGCCGCAGGATGTCCAGGCACTGATCGCGTACATCCGGTCCCTTTGCCGGCAGCCGCGGAACGGGGAGACGATCGCGGAGCGGTAGCCCGTCCGTTGCCACGGGTGGGCTTGCGGGTCGTTCATCACTTCACGAAGTAGTAGATCGCCAGTCCGAACCCGATCGCGGTCGCCGTCCAGCGGACCACCGCCGGCGGCAGCTTCAGCGCGACCCGCGCCCCGACGTAGCCGCCGACGATCGCGGACAGCGCCATCACCCCGGCGTAGCGCCAGTCTACTAGCCCGTCCCACACGAACACCGCCACCGACGCGGTGTTGATCATCGCCGCCAGGAACGTCTTGACCGCGTTCATCCGGTTGATGTCGCCGACGCCCATGAACCCGAGGGCCGACAGCATCAGGATGCCGATCCCCGCCCCGAAGTACCCGCCGTAGACCGCCACCACGAACTGGAAGCCGATCAGCCCGGCCTGCGTCAGCGGCCCCGGCTCGCGGTCGGGGCGGCGCTTGCGCATCCACCGGGAGACCGGCTGCTGGATCAGGAAGAGCACCGCCGCGGTCAGGATCAGCCACGGCACCAGCACCGCGAACATCCGCGTGTCCCGGCCGACCAGCCACGCCCCGAGGAAGCCGCCGATGAGGCTCGGGGCGAGCATCCGCAGGACGAACCGGCGGCTCTCAGACAGTTCCTTGCGGTAGCCCAGCGCCCCGGCGAACGACCCGGGCAACAGCGCCACCGTGCTGGTGGCGTTGGCGACGGCCGGGACGACGACCCCCGTCAGGGCCGGGAAGGTCAGCAGGGTGCCGCCGCCCGCGACCGAGTTCATGACCCCGGCGACGAACGCCGACGCGCAGAGGAAAACGTAGGTGCCGGCCGACTCGGTCATCATGGCGCCCGGGGGTGAGGGTTGGGGTGTTGTACGGACCGGCGGAAATGTAGCAGGCACACTCCGTGTGCCGTTCTTCGCCCCGGCAAGAAGAACGGCACACGGAGTGTGCCTACTACATTGGGCGGAATCTTCGGGGCGGGTGTAGTTGCCCGGCCGGTCCGCGGCAGTACCTGGGGGGAGTTCGCGCCGCCCGGGAGGAGTCCGACCATGCGCCTCACACTCATCGCGGCGGCTGCCCTGCTGGCGCCGTCCGCCGGCCTGGCCCAGCAGATCACCGCCGGTCAGGTCGATAACTTCGAGGGCGGGACGGCGGCGAACTGGACCCAGGGGGCGCTTGGCGCACCGGGGGTGGTCACCGGCGGGCCGACCGGGACGGCCGACCATTACATACGAATCACGGCCTCCGGCGGGTTCGGGGCCGGCAGCAGGCTGACCGTCCTCAACCGCGTGCAGTGGACTGGCAACTACATCGCCGCCGGGGTGACCGCCATCGAGATGGACCTCCTCAACTCCGGTTCAAGCCAGCTGAAGATGCGCATCGGGTTCAAGTCCGGCCAGCTTCAAAACGACCCGGGGTACAGCTCGACGACGGCGTTCGACCTGGACGCCGACGGGCAGTGGCACCACGCCGTCTTCCCGCTGTCCGCGGGCACCATGACCGCGGTTGGCTCGCCGGCCGCGTTCGACACCTTCATGACCAGCGTCGCGGAGATGCGCATCCTGCATTCGATATCCCCGGACCTCAACGGCGACACGATCAGCACGGTGGTCGGGGTGGACAACATCCGGGCCGTTGCCGCCCCGGTCCCGGAGCCGACGGGCGCGCTGGCCGCGGCCGCCGTCGCGGCCGGACTCGCGGGAATGTTCGCCCGTCGGAGGCGTGTGGGGCGCGTCACCTAACCCCCCCCGGCCCCCTTCCCTAAGAGGGAAGGGGGAGACAGAATCGACTCTTTGTCTTTCTCCCCTCCCCGCTTCGGGGAGGGGCCGGGGGAGGGGTTAGAACAGTTCGCGGATCGGTTCGCCGCCGTGCGGCAGGAGGTTGAGTTGTCGGTCGGTCGCGTCCTGGTACGTCGCGTCCAGCGGCACCCCGAAGTGCCGGTAGATCGTCGCCGCCAGGTCGCCGGGCTTCACCGGGCGCTCCTTGATGTGCCCGCCGTCCTTCTCGGTGCTGCCGATCACCTGCCCGTGCCGCAGCCCGCCGCCGGCCAGGAGCATCGACATGACGTAGGGCCAGTGGTTGCGGCCGTCGGTGCTCCCCTGGGTGCCGACCTGCGGCGTGCGGCCGAACTCGCCCATCGCCACCACCAGCACCTCGTCCGACAGGCCGCGCTCGTGCAGGTCGTCCGTCAGCGTCGTGATGAGGTGGTCGAACAGCGGCAGCAGCGGCCCCAGCCCCTTCTTGATGCCGCCGTAGGGCGGGATGTTGTCGCCGTGCGTGTCCCAGGTGCCGGACGCCGTGTGGTAGCTCAGGTCGAGCGTCACGAACGCGCAGCCCGCCTCCACCAGCCGCCGGGCCAGGAGCGTCTGCTGACACCACAGGGGCTTGCCGTAGCGCTCGCGGGTCGCCGGCGACTCCTTGTCCAGGTCCAGGGCGTCGCGGACCCGGCCGCTGGTGAGCATCTGCACCGCCTGCTGGTTGTACTTGTCCAGGCCGGCCATCGTGCCGGAGGCGTCCATGTCGGTGCGCAGCTTGTCGAAGCTGTCGAGGAGCGTCTGCCGGTCGGCGAGGCGGTCGGCGTCCACCCCGGCGGGCAGCGCGAACAGGTCGCCGCCGGACACCTTGCCGGTGTCCTTGCCGACGAGGTCGTAGACCGGCAGCTTGCAGGCGGCGTTGGCCGGGAACGGGTCGTAGGACTTGCCGAGGTAGCCGGCGAAGGCGAGGTGGCTGCGGCTGCGGTAGAACGCGGCATACGCCGGGGCGGCCGGGCGGTTGGGGCCGTGGAACTTCGCCACCAGGGAGCCGATCGCCGGGTACTTGCGGGCCTCCGGGTTGGTCCGCGCCTCGGCCAGCAGGTTGCCGGTCTGCATCACCGTGTTCGGCTCGTGGTTGCTGCCGCGGCAGTTCACCGAGCGGATGACGGTGAACCGGTCGAGGCGGTCGGCGATCTTCGGCAAGTGTTCACAAATGACGACGCCGGGGAGTTTGGTCTTGGTGACGCCGAACGGTCCGCGGTTCTCCGGCGGGCGGTCGGGCTTGGGGTCGAAGGTGTCGATCTGGCTGGGGCCGCCGGTCATCCACAGGAGGATCAAGGACTTGCGGCCGCGGGTGGCGGCGTTGGCACGGTGGCGGACGAGGCCCGGCAGGGTCAGCCCGGCGACGCCGGCGAGGCCGGCCTTGAGGAGGTTCCGGCGGCTCGGCAGGAGCAGCCCATCGGGGCTGAGGGGCCGGAAGGAGCCGAAGGCGTGGGGGTGGGAATGGGGCATGGTGGACCGGGACCAAGTGTCCGGTAAGGCGGAGGGTATTAGGAGTGTAACAATCGGGCGGGCGGAACTCAACGTTTCACCCTGGGACCGCGGCCGTCCCGGCCGCTCTTGCTGGGCGGGCCGGGGACTTGCCGCGACAGTTAAGCGCCCCGACCGTTGGAGCAAGAGCGGCCGGGACGGCCGCGGTCCCAGGGCCGGTTGCCCGGCATTAAGAACTTTCTCATGTCTTGGGCTTTCCCGTTGCGTCGGGGCGGCGGACGGCATATGTTTTACTACGCAGGGTTACGTCTCCTCGCGCGTCCAACCCCCCGAGGGAGCCGATCGTGTCTATCAACCGAGCCGCCCGGTGTGGGCGCATCCCCCGAACTCGCCGGGGGTTCACGCTGATCGAGCTGCTGGTGGTCATCGCGATCATCGCGGTGCTGATCGGCCTCTTGCTGCCGGCCATCCAGAAGGTCCGCGAGGCCGCCTCCCGGACCCAGTGCCAAAACAACCTCAAGCAACTCGGGATCGCCCTGCACAACTACTCCACGACGCGGCCGACCGGCAAGTTCCCGGCCGGCCTGATCCACCCCTCGCGGTATTCCGCCCCGCTCGCGCCGAAGCCGTACTCGGGGGCCGAGGCCAACTACACCCAGGACGGGGTGTACAAGATTTACAACCACTCGGGGTTCGTCGCGCTGCTGCCGTTCATCGAGCAAGACCCCCTGTACCAGGGGTACAACTACGCCTACGTGGGCAGCATCAGCCCGTCGGGCACCTTCCCCCTCGGCCTCAACCCGCCCACCAACAAGAACCTGCTGGTGGCCTCCGACCCGCTGAAGATGTACGGCTGCCCGTCGGACGAGGTGCCGCAGCCGGTCGTCCCCAACGGGGTGGACCCGGCCGCGGTCAGCCGGTCGAACTACCTGCTCAACGCCGGTGCCCCCGCGTCGCTCTCCGGGATCTCGACTTATGCCACCCTGGCCTCGGTCGAGATGGGGCCGCAGTACGCCAGCATGCCCAAGAGCGTCCGCGGGGCGTTCGGCGTGGACGGGGCCGCGTCCCCCGGCAGCATGAAGGACGGGTCCAGTAACACGGTCGCCATCGGCGAGTCGCGGCAGATCCACGCGACCGTCGGCAACGCCAACGGCAGCACCGCCGCCCCGTTCTGGGGGACCGGGACTTACGGCGCGGTGCTCGGGCAGGTGGACACCGTCAACATGACGCCAAACGCCAAGGTCGGTGTGTGCGCGGACAACCCGACTGGGCCGGCGGTCTGCCAAGGGCCGGGCGGGTTCGGCAGCCAACACTCCGGCGTGACCAACTTCCTCTTCTCGGACGGGTCGGTCCACCCGATCTCCGACGGGATCAACACCGGCACCTTCACGGCACTGCTCACCGCGGACGCCGGGCTACCCGTGAGCGGCGATTACTAAACTCGCCTCGCGTGATCGCGAACCACGACCGGCCGGCCCCGAGGGGCCGGCCGGTTTCGTTCGCGTGGTATGATACACCGGCCCCGAGGGACCGCGCATGTCCGCCATCCGCATCCGCCGCACGCTCGACTCCGACACCCTGCACCTGCCGGAGCTGCGCCCGCTGATCGGCCGCACGGTCGAGATCGTGGTCGAGGAAGCGCCGATCGACCCGGACGCTGAGGCCGCTCGGGTGAAAGCCCTGCTCGACGAGATCGCCCGCACCCGATACCCGTTGGCCCCCGGCACCCCAGACAGCACCGAAATGCTCCGCGAGGACCGGGAGCGATGACCGCCGCCCCGGTCGTTCTCGTCGTCGATGCCAGCGTGGCCGTCAAGCTGTTCCTGCCGGAGCCGCTCGCCGCCGAGGCCGCGGCCCTGTTCGGGTTGCTGGCGGACCCGGCGACCGCGTTTCACGTCCCCGACCTGTTCTACGTGGAGTGCGCCAATATCTTCTGGAAGCAGGTCCGACGCGGGAACACGACGCCGGCCCAAGTTATTGCAGACCTCAACCGGCTGAAAGTCTGGCGGCTCACCCCCACGTCGGCCTTCGATCTAATCGCCGACGCACTTCCCATTGCCCTCAATCATGGCGTGACGGCCTACGACGCCTCTTACGTCGCCCTGGCCGCCCGGCTCGGGGTGCCGCTCGTCACCGCCGACCAGAAGCTGGTCCAGCGGCTGGCCGCAACCCCGTTCGCGCCCGTCTGGCTCGGGGCCTGGACGCCACCCGGTCCCTGATCGGTCTCATCCGGCCTCCGGGAGAAAGGGCATCGCGTGATTCTCGGTCCTCGGTCCCGAGTCCGTGCCGGACCAAGGACTATAACTAGGGATGATGGACGGATACCTCCGCAGACGCCGGTCGCCGGAGACGGACCATGTCTGAGACCGCCCGTCGGACCCGCAAGCTCCCGTGGTTGCTGCTCGGCACCCTCGCCGTGGCCGCCGTCGCCGGCGGCGCCTACGCCCTGTACGGCCCGGGGCTGTCGCTGAGCCGCTCGCCGGCGGACCGCTGGAAGGCGGCCGGGCCAGCAGACCGCATGGAGGTGGCGCAGAAGCTCATCGCCGGCAACCTCCTCATCGGCAAGTCGCGGGAGGAAGTCCTGCGCGACCTGGGTCCGCCGGACCGCACCGACGAGGCGCAAGGGACCTGCGAGTGGCAGGTCGGCGTCGAGACCAAGATGGGCCGGGACGCTAAGGACCGCTCCGCCCTCCAGGACGAGGCGAGCTACCTGAAGGTGAAGTTCGTCGCTGGCGTCGCCACCTTCGCCAACATCTCCACCTACATCACCGACCACCAGCCGGGCGAAGCCCCGCCGGGGCGTGAGAACCGGTAACGGCGGAAAAATTGTTGTTGCCTCGCGGCCCGGCGCCGGCGTACTCTAGACGTGCTGTTCGACTCATTTCTCCGCCCCGTTCGTTCGGAGGACCAGGGCATGTCTGATCGTTGCAGCGGGAACGGGCCCCAGGCCCGCCGCGGGTTCACGCTGATCGAGCTTTTGGTGGTGATCGCCATCATCGCGATCCTCATCGGGCTGCTGCTACCGGCCGTCCAGAAGGTCCGCGAGGCCGCCGCGCGGGCGAGCTGTCAGAACAACCTCAAGCAGATGGGTCTGGCGCTGCACAACTTCGCCGGCAACTACAACGGCCGGCTGCCGGCCGCCCTGATCCACTCCGGGCGAACGACCACGACCCAGGTCGCCAATGGCGACGTGCGGCCGTACGTCGGCCCCGAGGTGAGCTACAAGGGGCAGCCGTTCCGGGTGTACAACCACAGCGGGTTCGTCGCCCTGCTGCCGTACATCGAGCAGGACAACCTGTTCCGGCAGTACAACTACCAGATGGTCGGCAACAGCTCCCTGGGGAACTCCCCGCAGAACCCGCTCGGCCCGGACCCGGACCCGAACCCGAACCGGCTGGTGTTGCAGAACTTCGTCAAGACCTACGTCTGCCCGGGCGACGCCAACCCGCCGCCGCAGATCAGCAACGGCGCCCGGGGCACCGGGTTCTACGAGCGCGACGGCGTCTACCGCAGCAACTACCTGTTCAGCACCGGGTATTACACCGACTACGACCGGGACTGGGCCATCTCCGCGTCGTGGGCCCGCGGGGCGTTCGGCAACAACGGGGCGGCGAGCATCGCGAACATGCCGGACGGGACGAGCAACACGCTGGCCATCGGCGAGGGCCGTCAGACGAACCGGTCGTCGTCGTCGTACGGCCCGTACTTCTCCGGCACCCACACCGCGGTCCACGGCCGCATCCTCCAGGTCACCCCGAACCCGTACCGCGCGTCCGGCGGGTACACGAACCTGAACCTCGCCAGGGGGTACTGCGCGATCAACGGCGCCTACGGCAGCCTGGTGCAGGGGTACACCGACAACCGAGCCCACCTGCAATACGCCTGGCAGTTCTCGAGCACGCACTCGGGCGGGGCGAACTTCGTGTTCTGCGACGGCTCGGTCAAGTTCCTCAGCGATAGCATCGATTACGTGGCCGCGCTCATGCCCCTGGCCACGCCCGAGGGCGGGGAAGTGATCAACGGAAACTACTAGCCGACGGGTGCGACGGCGCGGCCGTCGCCCGATCCGCCGGGGCCAGCCCCCGGCGGGTCGCGCTTCCACACCCATCGTCCCAGAGGCAGGTGACTGACATGCTGGCGCGGAGACGGTTCGGACTGACCGCCGGGTTCGTCGCCCTGGCCGCCGCGGTCGGGTGCTCGGGCGGCGGCAACGGGTCGTACGCCACGGTGTCCGGGGTGGTGACCCACAACGGCGCCCCGGTCAACGGGGCGAAGGTGACGTTCCACAGCACGACCGAGACGGGGGGCCAACGGTCGGCGTCGTTCGGTGCCCTCACGGACAGCAACGGCAAGTACCTCCTGGCCTCCGTCGGCAAGGAGTCGGGCATCCCGCCGGGGATGTACAAGGTGACCATCACCAAGCCCGACATCAAGGGCGGCAACGTTGACCCCGAGATCGCCAACGACCCCGGGCAGATGGAGGCGTCCGGGATGGCCCGCAACACGCTGCCGAAGGACTACGAGAACGTGAATACGACCAAGCTGTCGGTCACACTGGAGGCAGGCAAGAACGAGAACGTCAACTTCGACATGAAGGGCAAGGCGGCCGCGAAGGGCACGGTCACGAACACTCCCTGAGTTTATCCTTGGTCAAACGTCCATAGTCCATAGTCCATAGTCAGAGGCCCGGGTCTCCGACTCTGGACTACGGACGTTTGACATGGACGACTACCACTGCCTGACGCTGGTCGGCCAGCCGGGGGAGCCGGAGACGGACTTCAAGGCCCGGCTGACGGCGTTCTGGACGCACCTGATCCGCACCCGGCCCGACGACTACGCGCGGGTGCACGCCGAGGCCACCGCCTTCGCGTCGTCCGGCGAGAGGCCCACGCGGCAATATCTGGCCGAGGCGGGGGTGGTCGGGGCGCTGACCGCCGAGTTGACCGCGGCCGGGGTGGACTTCGAGCCGGTGGACGAGGACGAGGTGTACTCGAAGTACGAGGCCAGCTCGCCGGACTGGTTCCAGATCGAGCACTGAGCGGGTGGCGCCACGTCGGGCCTCGAAGACTCGACCCGACCTACGAAACGTCCGTCAGCGCCAGCAACTCGTCCGGCCGCCGCGCGAGGTACGTCGCGCCGCCGATCGTCAGCAGCGGCTCGGTCTGGAAGCCCCACGTCACCGCCACCGTCGCCACCTTCGCCTTGCGGCCGGCCTCCAGGTCCCGCAGCTCGTCGCCGACGAACAACAGCCCGTCGCGGTCGGCCTTCTCGACCTTCAGGATGCGCCGAAGCGCCTTGGCCTTGCCGAAGAGCTTCGGGTAGCCGATCACGAACGCGAACGCCCCCTCGACGCCGTTGGCCCGCAGGCAGGCGCGGATCACGTCCTCGCGGTTGGACGAGAGAACGCCCAGCCGGTGGCCGCGGGCGGACAGGCCGAGGAGCATCCCGGCGACGCCGTCGTGCAGCCGCAAGTCGCCGGCGTGCTCGGCGACCGCCTCCTGAAACGCGCGGACCACCCGCGGCAGTCGCCAGAACCGGATGCCGAGCTGCCGCAGCAGCCGGCGGGTCGGCATCGACCGGGCCGCCTCCGGGTCGTCGATCGGCCGCAGCCCCAGCCCGGGGGCGATGCGGTTGTACGCGGCCAGGGCCGGGCCGAACGAGTCGGCCAGAGTGCCGTCGAAGTCGAACACCACCAGCGGGTAGCGCATGAATCTCTCCCGGAAGCTGCCCATCTTATCCAACCGGCGAACCCCGAGCGGCAGCGAGGGGGTAACGGGCTCAACCCCTCCCCCCGACCCCCTCCCCGCTTCGGGGAGGGGGAGCAAGAGGGTGGTCCCTGTCTGTCTCCCCTCCCCGCTTCGGGGAGGGGCCGGGGGAGGGGTTCTTCGAGCCTAACCCCCCTCGCTGCCGCTCGGGGTTCGCCAAAAACCAACGGCACGTCGCGTTGCCCGGTGGCGGGCTGGCCGGCAATCTGGTAGGCTACCACTGCTTTTCCCCCGCCCCAGGTGTGCCGGAGTGCCCCCTCCATGCGCCTCCTCCTCGCTCTCGTTGTCGTCGCGCTCGGCTTCGCCTCGCGGCTAACCGCCGCGGAGACCGGGTTCGTCAACAAGATGTTCAAGAACGCCGACGGGACCACGTCGCCGTACGTCGTGTTCGTGCCGCACGCCTACGACGGCACGACGCCGGTGCCGGTGATCCTGTTCCTGCACGGGGCCGGCGAGACCAAGGGCGGCAAGATGATGCCGGTCGAGCAAGGGATCGCCCCGCACATCAAGGGCCGCCGCGAGAAGTCGTTCCCGGCCATCGTCGTTATCCCGCAGTCGGAGAAGCGGACGTGGCGGGCCGACTCCGACGATGGCCGCCGCGCGATCGCCATCCTCGACGCGACCATGAAGGAGTACAAGACCGACCCGAATCGCGTGTACCTGACCGGGCTGTCGATGGGCGGGTTCGGCACCTGGAGCCACGCTGCCGCCTACCCGGACCGGTGGGCGGCGATCGTCCCGATCTGCGGCGGCGGCGACCCGGCCTCGGCCGCGAAGATCAAGGACATCCCGTGCTGGGTCTGGCAGGGGGACAAGGACGGGGCGGTCAACGCCAAGCGGTCGCGCGAGATGGTCGAAGCATTGAAGAAGGCCGGCGGCCACCCGCGGTACACGGAGTTGGAGTGGATCGGCCACGACTCGTGGGACGCCGCCTACGCGACCCCGGACCTGTACGCCTGGCTGTTCCAGCAGAAGAAGAAGTAACTCAAGCCCGTGGATTGCCATCCACGGGCTTTGCGTTCTCCCTACCCTTTTCGGAGTCCAGACATGACCAAGCCCTCCCGCCGCGGGTTCATGAAGGCGTCGGCGGTCGCCGGCGCGGCGATGACCCTGCCGGCCGCCAGCTACGCCAAGGTGCTGCGGGCCAACGGCACCGTCAACGTCGGGTTCGTCGGCGTCGGCGGCCGGTGCCAGCAGCACATCGACGTGATCCTCAAGATGCAAGGGGAGAAGAAGGGGGTCAAGCCGGTCGCCGTCTGCGACGTGTGGGACGGGCAGTCGGTCAAGGGGCTGATCCGCGGCCGGGGGCTGTACCCGTCGGCCATGAAGTGCGGCCTGCCCGAGGGGGACAAGAAGGTCGTCACCAAGGACTACCGCAACGTCCTGGACAACAAGGACGTGGACGTGGTGGTCGTCGCCACCCCGGACCACTGGCACGCCAAGATCGCCATCGACGCAATGACCGCCGGCAAGGACGTGTACTGCGAGAAGCCGATGACCCGCACCATCGCCGAGGCCCAGGCGGTGGTGGACACCTGGAAGAAGACCGGCCGGGTGATGACCGTCGGCGTGCAATCGACCGCCGACCCGACCTGGCGGCTGGCCTACGAGCACATCAAGAAGGGGAACATCGGCAAGGTGGTGATGGGCCAGACCAGCTACTTCCGCAACTCCGACGTGGGCCAGTGGCGGTACTACCCGCTGACCAAAGAGATGTCCCCGAAGACGATCGACTGGGACACCTGGCTGGGCCACAAGGTCGAACTCAACGGCGAGAAGCTCGGGCCGTCCCCGGAGCAGATGCCGTTCGACCGGGCCGTCTGGGCGCAGTGGCGCTGCTACTGGCCGTTCGGCGGCGGCATGTTCACCGACCTGTTCGTCCACCAGACGACGCACCTGATCTCGGCGATGGGCGTGCGCTACCCGCGGCGGGTGGTCGGCGGCGGCGGCATCTACCTGGAGTACGACAGCCGGGACGTGCCGGACGTGGCCACGGTGGTCGCCGACTACGACGAGGGCTGCCAGGTCATCATCACCGCGACGATGTGCAACGACCATCGGATCGAGGAGTGCATCCGCGGCCACTCGGCGACGCTGGTGTTCGACTACTTCCCGATCGACCCGAAGGACCCCAAGGGCAAGAAGCAGTTCGGGTTCAAAATCCTGCCGCAGAGCGTCAAGAGCGCCCCGCGCGGCCCGTCCGGCGAGGTGAACAAGGAGGGCGAGGTGGTGCTCGGCGGGCTGGACGGGGACGACACCTACGCCCTGTGGGTGAACCACCTGGCGCACGTCCAATCGCGCAACCAGGACACGTTCAGCACCCCGGAGTTGGGGGCGGCGGCGTTCAGCACGGTGAACATGGGCGTGCTGAGCTACCGGTACGGTAAGGCGCTGTTCTGGGACAAGGAGCAGCGCAAGCCGGTGGACGCGGACGCCAGTTGGGCGCAGAAGTGGGAGACGCGCAGCGAGCACCGCGGCGAGCCGAGCCACATCATCGGCTGGCAGGGCGGCGACAAGGGGAGCCGGCTCAACCCGCCGGACTACCAGAAGCTCGAAGGCCCGTGGGTCAACGGCAAGGACCCGGCGGCGAGCTAGCGACGGGCGACGCCTGGTTTTGAGCCGCGGAGCGGCGGCAGATGCGTAGCCAGGGGCGCAAGCCCCTGGTAAACCGCGTTGAAATGACCGAAGCCCTGTAGGGGCGGCAGAACGCTCTGTCGCCCCTACGGGGCTTGTGTTGATATTGCCCGGCTCCCAGGGGCTTGCGCCCCTGGCTACGCATCTTGCGCCGCTGCCGCGGCTAGAGAACCGGGGAGCGTTTGCCCTATCCTGACGGCATGTCTCCCTTCGCCGACGAGTCTGCACGCTGCCGCGCCGCGCAAGCCTCCTGGTCCCGGCTGCCGGTCCGCAACCGGATGCGGCCGGTGCGCGAGTTCCGCCACCTGCTCGTCGAGCGAGCCGACGCGCTGACCGCCGCCGTGCTGGCCGACGTGCATCGGCCGCCGGATGAGGTCGTCGGCACCGACCTGCTGCCCACCGCCGCGGCGTGCAAGTTCCTCCTCGCGCGGGCCGAGCGCGTCCTGCGCCCCAAGAAAGTCAGCGGTCGGCCGCTGTGGCTGTTCGACACGCGGGATACTGTCCACCGCCGGCCGCACGGCGTCGTCGGGCTGATCGGCACCTGGAACTACCCCGTCTTCCTGACCGCCGTCCCGGTGCTGCACGCGCTGGTTGCCGGCAACGGCGTCCTGTGGAAGCCGAGCGAGTTGACCCCGCGCACCGCGGAGGTGCTGCACGAGTTGTTCCTGCGGGCCGGGTTCCCGGCGGACCTGCTGATCCGGCTGCCGGCCACGCGGGATGCGGGGCCGCAACTAGCCGAGGCGGATGTGGATTTCGTCCACTTCACCGGCTCCGATGCGGTCGGCCGAAAGCTCGCGGCGCGACTCGGCGAGCGGCTGATCCCGTCGGTGCTGGAGTTGTCGGGGGTGGACGCGGTGGTGGTGCTGGCGGACGCGGACGTGCGGCTGGCGGCGCGGTCGGCGTGGTTCGGGGCGACGCTCAACGCCGGGCAGACGTGCCTGGCGACGCGGCGGGTGTTCGTGCAGCGCGAGGTGTACGAGCGGTTCGTCGCGGAGCTGCGGCCGCTGGTGGAGGCGTCTGCGCCGGTGCGGCTGGTGCTGGCGAGTCAGGCCGAACAGGCGGCGCGGCTGGTCAAGGACGCGGAGGCGAAGGGCGCGACCGTCTTGTCTCCCTCTCCCCTTGGGGGATCGGTCGATAGGGGTGAGGGGTCTTCTTTCTGGTTCCCTCCCCCC
>DASSAT010000035.1:0-5439 GCA_035699305.1 Fimbriiglobus sp.
CTCGCGGTCCATACCGGGGTCGTGCCAGTCCACCGACAGTGGGCCTTCGTAGCCGATTTCGTTCAACGCCCGGATCACCGCTTCCCAGTCCACCCCACCGCGGCCGGGGGAACGGAACTGCCAGCCGCGCCGGGAATCGCCGCTCGGCCAGTAACCGGCCAGCACCCCCGCCCGGCCGTCCAGCGTCAGCACCGCGTCCTTGATATGCACATGGTACACCCGGTCGGCGAACCGCTTCAAGAACGCCACCGGGTCCACCCCCTGCCAGAGCAGATGGCTCGGGTCGAACGTGAACCCGAACTCCTCCCGGCCGTTGAGAGCGTCCAGCACGGCTTCGGCCGAGTACAGGTCGAACGCCAGTTGCCCCGGGTGGACCTCGCAGGCGAACCGCACGCTGCACTCCGCGGCCGCGTCCAGGATCGGCTTCCAGTCAGCGGCGAACCGTTTCAGCGCCTCGGCCACCACTCCCGGCTTCGGGGCGGGGTAGCCGGCGACGTAGCCCCACAGTGGCGAGCCGGTGAGCCCGCTCACCACGCCGGCGCCGAGCCTCTCCGCGAGGCGAAACGTGGCCGTCAGTTCCTCGGCCGCCCGCTGTCGGACGCCGTCCGGGTCGCCGTCGCCCCAGACGTAGTCGGGGACGAGCGCCTGGTGTCGCTCGTCGATGCGGTCGGAGACTGCCTGCCCGACCTTGTGGGCGGCGACCACCGGCACCTGCAAGTCGTGCCGGGACAGCAGCTCCAGCCGGGCGGGGGCGTAACCGTCCTCGCTGACGCCGCGCTGGACTTCGAGGTGATCGCCCCAGCAACACAACTCGACGCCATGAAAGCCCCAGTCGCCGGCCTTCGCGGCCAGGGCGTCGAGCGGCAGGTCCGCCCACGGGCCGGTGAACAGTAGGATCGGTCGGGGCATCGGCCCCCTCCGGGGGCAAATTCCAAATTCCAAACTCCAAATCCCAAACAGATGTGTCTTGTTTGGGATTTGGAGTTTGGAATTTGGTGCTTTCAGGAGGTTACTTCTTCTCGCCGTTGGCCTCGGTCTCCGGCGACGGCTTGTCGGGCGCGGGCGGGCTGGGTTCGGGGCTGGGGCTGTAGTTCACGGTGCTCGCCAGGCTCGCCGGCGGAGGCGGGCTGACCGCGGGCGGGGGCGGCACCATCGGCAGCGAGGTCGCCGCCGGCGCGGCGGGGCCGGCCGGCGGGGCGGTCGGCGCCGGCGTGGTGTACGGCACCTCCGGCTGCTCCTCCTCGACGTACACCTCGTCCATCTCCGTCTCGTCCACCTTCCGCCGCATCAAGAGGTAGATCATCGTCGCGGCCGACCACGAGTAGCTGTAGCTGAACCCGATCACCAGCAGGAACACGACCACGATCCAGAAGGTGGTCATCCCGGCCCCGGCCCAGTTCCACCACCGGTACTGGCTCTTGTAATTCTCGAACGTCGCCGGATTCTCCGGGACGTACTCCATGCGCAACCGACCGGTGTACTCGTCCTCGACTGGTTTCGCATCGACGGCGATCGGGCTGCCCTCCAGCAGCAGCTCCTTCCAGCCGAACGACTCCGGGGCGTAGATGAACAGGTAGTCCGGCTTGCGGCCGGTCGCCTCGCTCCACGGCGCCTGGGACACCGCCCACTTGCCCATGTACACCACCAGCGACCCCATGAACACGACGAAGAACACCACCGCCGCCCCGTACACGATGGCGACGAAGTTGTACCACAGGTAGTGCCACGGCGCCTGGAAGACGTAGTTGTACGACCGGCTCAGGGCGTCGAATGTGTCGCTCCCCTCGGCGCTGACCGTGGGGTACATCAGCGGGTAGCCGACCAGACCGACCAGCAGAACCGCGATGGCGACCCCGCCGAGGATGACCAGCGGCATCCCCAGCCCGTACAGGACGATGTCGCCGAGGATCGGGATCATCGCCACCAGCCCGTACAGGAGCATGACGATGACGATCACCGCGATCACCCCGAGCGGGACGATCGGCGAGAGCAGGTACGACGTGTACCGTGTCGCCGCGAACCGGACCGCCTGGGTCAGGCTGATCCGCTCCTTGCCAGCGAACTGGACGGCCGCGATCCGGGTGATGACTCCGCCGCAGAACGCCCAGACGGCCACGTTCCAGAGCAGGCACAACAGCAGGTAGACCCGGGTCATGGCACTGGCGTTCGGGTCGATCAGCTTGACGACCGGCAGCAGCAGCTTGCGGAGCGGCTCGACCAGGACCGGGACGGTGCCGGAGAGGAACTGCCCGAACGCGTGGTCGATGTCCTCCGAAGTGCCGCCGATGAGCCGGGTCAGCAGCAGGTATGGGTTGGGGCCGCGGTACTCGTACCAGGGGAGCGTGCGTAGCCGGCCGTTGGGGCCGGCCAGGTCGTGCAGGACCTTCCACTCCCTCAGGTCGCCCTCGTACCGGCGCGCGCCCTCGGCGGCGTACTCCTCGGCGGTGTAGTCGGAGCCGTTGGATTTCTTCGGCCCGAGGTCGCGGCTGACCTCGGCCGTGCTGTACCGGGTGTCGGTGTCGATCGGCTTGGCCGTGTAGAAGATAACCGAGAGCAGATACCAGCCCAGCGCCATCAGCAGGACGCCGACGGCCGCCACCAGGAGCTTCCGCGGGTCCAGGGCGACCTGGAAGCAGCGGAAGATGTCGGTCCAGAGGAACGCCCTGCGGAGGTCCGGCGCGGGCGTCTCGTGGGGGCCGTCGGCCATGCTGCTCGCTCCTGGGTCGGGGACACGACTACCCGCTGGCGGGGGGCGGCCGCGCGGTGGGAGGAATTGTAGCCGGGTCGAGCAAGCCGGCAATCCGGCGGGAGTTCGACCCTGGGACCGCGGCCGTCCCGGCCGCTCTTGTTCCACAAGTCGGGGTGCTGGTGTGTGCCAATGGCCCTCGGCCTGCCCAGCAAGAGCGGCCGGGACGGCCGCGGTCCCAGGGGGAAACGCCTGCGGCCCCATCCCGTCGGCCGTGAGGCCGGGGGGACAGGGCCGCCCGTGGGGAGCGCGGTCGTCTCGGGGCCGGGGGCGGGCTAGAAGAACAGCCCGATCCCGGCGTTGACCCCGTGGACGATGCGGAAGTACTGCCGCTCGTAGGCCGGGTCGATCGAGCTGTAGTTGAACCCGATCGGCTGCTCCATCCGCATGGTGTTGAAGAACGTGTAGGCGTTGTACCCGACCCGCATCTGCACGCCTTCGATCGGGTACCACCACAGGTTCAGGTGGGCGGTGGCCGACGGGACCAGGCTGAACTCGTCCCGGGAGAGCTTGTTCTGGATCTCGTTGCTGTCCAGCTTGTACTTGGCCCGCTCCTTGATGATGTTCATCAGGATCGCCCCGGTCACGTCCAGGCTCAGCGAGAATCGCTTGCCCATGTAGACCTCGTGGCCGCACCCGAAGAACGGGCCGTACATCCGCTGCGACAGGGTGTTCTTGTAGGTGGCGGCGTCCCGGGCGCTGGCCTGGCCGGTGATGTCGAAGCTAACGGTCCGCCACTGGAACCGCTCCCAGACCCAGTCGAACCGGCCGCCGGCCAGCCCGTAGATCCGCGAGTACTCGGTCTGGAACAGCGGTATCCGGGCGCCGATCTCCCACTGGCTGAACCGCGAGTTGAACTCGATGTCCATCACCCCGGCCCCGTTCCAGATGCCGTAGAAGTTCCCCCCCTCGTTGGCGTCCGGCAGTTGGTTGCCGTTGGTGTCGTCTTGGGGGGTCTTGACCAGCGGGCCGGCGTACTGCGGCGGGAAGTTGAACACCCCGGCCGTCAGGAACGTGTCCGACAGGTCGAGCCGGCTGCGGAAGAACGGCGGGACCAGGGTGGCCCCGGTGTGGTAGTTGCGGTCGAGCAGGTTCAGGTAGCTCAAGTAGATGGACGTGCCGTCGTCGAGCTTGTACCCGACGGTCAGGTTGAACCCGGGCAGCCAGGACCGCCGCGGGAAGTCCTTGGTCCGCAGCGCCTCCTTGCCGCTGCCGATGTAGATGCCCGGCAGGCCGGTAATCAGCCCGCGGGAATCGACCAGCCCGCGAACGGCGACGATCTGGTCGCCCAGCGTCCACGTCTGGGTGAGGAACATGAAGTCCAGGGCGGTGTAGAACCCGTGCCCGCCCGGGTTTCCGGTCGGGATCGGCACATTCTCGGCCGGAAGGCCGGGATTGTCGTAGGTGGTGGCTGGCACCTGGCCGCGGGCGATCACCCCACCCGGGAGGCGGTCCGCCAACGGGGCGGCGGCGCCAGTCAGCAGGTCGATCGACTGGGCCGGGGCCGCCGGCGCCCCCACGACCAGCGCTGCGGCGGCCAGCAGCGATCCCCCGTACAGTCTGTGGCGCATCATCCGCTTCCCCCTTGTTGCCGAGAACGACCGACCCGGGCCGAGGCTCCCCAACCCCCCCCGGGGTGTGACCGCCCAGCCCGGCCCGGTGCCGTTCCCCGAACGGCAGACCGCGCGTGGGCTGGGCAAAGTGGCGGCGGACAATACCGCGGCGCCGCGCGCGGTCAAGGGCAGATTGCCGGAAAAACCGGACCCCTGGCCGGGTATTTCCCTTGGCCGCCGCCAACGGGCTCAAGCGGCGGGGCGTTGAGGTGGGTGGACCCCGCAGTATTGGGGGGTAGGGGTTATGGCGCCGGGTCCGGCCGGCGGGCCGAGGCGGCGGCAGCGGCGGAAAAAGGGTCATTGACGGCGCAAGCTGGGCGGTCCATGATGTTCTAGGTAGACGCCGTCTCTCGCGGCCCCCGACCCCGGGCCGCCGTTCATTCGTTCGTTCCGACCTGACCATCCCGAGGCGAGGCTCGTCATGTTACACAAGATCGTCCGCGTCCTGGCGGGGTCGGCCGCCGTCCTGGGCGCCCTGTCCGTGATTCCCATGATGTCCGAGCGGGCGACCGCCCAGCAGCCGGGCTTCGGCGGACAGTTCCGCGGCCCCGGGTTCCAGCCTGCTCCGATCCCACAACCGCTGCGGCCGACCGACCTGGTGATCCCACCGGGGTTCGGCATCTGGGCCGGTATGCAGGGCCAGCAGGGTGGTATCCAGGGCGGGATCGGCGGCGGTGGTATCCAGGGCGGCGGGATCGGCGGCGGGATCGGCGGCGGCATCCAGGGCGGCGGCCTCGGCGGCTTTGGCGGTGGTGGCCTCGGTGGTGGCGGCGGTCTCGGCGGGTTCGGCGGTGGCGGCCTCGGCGGCGGTGGTGGCCTCGGCGGCTTTGGCGGCGGCGGTCTTGGTGGGTTCGGCGGCGGCGGCCTCGGCGGCCTCGGCGGCGGCGGTGGTCTCGGTGGCTTTGGCGGCGGTGGCCTCGGCGGCTTTGGCGGCGGCGGCCTCGGTGGCTTTGGCGGCGGTGGCCTCGGCGGCGGTGGTGGCCTCGGCGGGTTCGGCGGTGGCGGTGGCGGTCTCGGTGGCAGGCTCGGTGGCGGGGGCGGGATCGGCGGCGGTGGGATCGGCGGCGGGTTCATTATTCC
>DASSAT010000036.1:0-5152 GCA_035699305.1 Fimbriiglobus sp.
CGGTCTTCGCCGATCCGCTCGCGGAGCGAGCGGACTACATCATGTCCCTCACCTACTTCCTGCTGGTCCGGACCGGGCGGCTGTTCGCGTTGCCGATCCACCGGCGGATCGCCGCGTTCGAGCGCGACTGCCTCGACCCGCAGCGCGTCCAGACTGATCTCCTCCGCCGCATCCTCGCCCGGCAAGCCGTCACCGCCTTCGGCCGCGACCACCGCTTCGCCGACGTCCGCACCGTCGCGGACTACCGCCGCCACGTGCCCGTCGCCCCGTATGAGTACGTCGAGCCGTACATCGAGCGGGTGAAGCAGGGCGAGACCGACGCGCTGATCGCCGGCGACCGGGTGCTGATGTTCGCGCTGACCAGCGGCACCACCGCGGCGCGCAAGCTCATCCCGATCACGGACCGGTATCTCGCCGACTACCGCCGCGGCTGGAACATGTGGGGGGCGCGGGCGTACAAGGACCACCGCGACCGGTGGCTGTTCCTGCGGGCGATCGTGCAGATGGTCGGCGACCCGGAGGAGTTCCGCACCGCGGCCGGCACCCCCTGCGGCAACCTGTCCGGGTTCACCGCCGAGGTGCAGAAGAGGTTCATCCGCTGGCTGTACGCGATCCCGGCCGTCACCGGCAAGATCAAGGACGCCCGCAGCCGGTACTACGTCGCGCTGCGGCTGGCGCTGCCGCGGTCCTGCGCGCTGTTCATCGCGGCCAATCCGAGCACGCTGGTGATGCTCGGCCGGGTGCTCGACCAGGAGAAGGAGAAGTTGCTCCGCGACGTTCACGACGGGGCGCTGTCCGCGGACCTCGACCTGCCGCCAGCGGTGCGGGCGTTCGTCCAGGCGCGACTCAAGAAGCGCCCCGAGCGGGCGCGGGAGTTGGACGCGATCGCCGGGAAGGCGGACCAGCTGTATCCGAAGGACGTGTGGCGACCGGAGACGACGCTGATCGGCACCTGGACCGGCGGCAGCATGGGGCCGTACCTGCGGCAGCTGCCGCGCTACTTCGGCGAGCCGCCGGTCCGCGACCTGGGGCTGCTCGCCAGCGAAGGCCGGATGACGATCCCGTTCGCCAACGACACGCCGGCCGGGGCGCTCGACATCTGGTCGCACTACTTCGAGTTCATCTCCGAAGGCGAAGCGGATTCCAAGTCGCCGACGGTACTCGGCGCGCACGAGTTGGAGGACGGCAAGTCGTACTTCATCGTGCCGACGACGGCGAGCGGGCTGTACCGTTACCAGATCAGCGACCTGGTGCGGGTGCGGGGGTTCCTGGGCCGGACGCCGCTGGTGGAGTTCCTGGGCAAGGGGCACCGCTTCGCCAACCTGACCGGCGAGAAGCTGTCCGAGCATCAGGTCACGCAGGCGATGGAGACGACCGCCCGCCGGACTGGCTTCCACGTCAACGGCTACAGCCTCGCCCCGGTGTGGGACGATGCGCGACCGTACTACGGTCTCTTCATCGAGGAATCCGACGCCGCCGACGGGGACGCCCTCAAGCGCTTCCTGGCCGAGTACGACAAGGCTCTCGGCGAGTTGAACATCGAGTACGCCGCGAAGCGGGAGTCGGCGCGGCTGGGGCCGGTGCGGGCGTTCGTGATCCCGTCCGGCACCTGGGCGAGGTGGGACCGCGACCGACTGGCGACGACCGGCGGCAGCGCGGAGCAGTACAAGCACCCCTGCCTAATCGGCGACCTGGGCTTCAAGGAAACGATGTCAGTCATGAAAGAGATCGCCCCCCAGTGACTGGTGTAGGTTGGTCTGTGCAGGGCGCGCGCCCTGCGCAGTCGCTCGACTTCCGGCGATGCGGCGAACCGGTCCAACTCGCTTGTATTCCGATTTCAATGACGTAAAAAGGAAGTGGGCCGGGCTTCATGCCCGACCCACTGCCGGTTCCGCCGGGTGGGATTCGAACCCACATGGGTCCCATTGAGAGTAGGGTGCCTATCCGTTAGACTACCGGCGGTTTGAGGGCCAACCGAATGGCTGCAACCACTCGGTTGGCCCTACCTATTCCCCAACCTACTCTCCCACTGATTTGGCGGCGCGACCACAACTCCAGACCGTGATTTCTTTTTCCAGACTGTCCTAGTAAAGTTTGGACAACAGCGCCGATCGACATAACCCTCGTTGCTAAGAACAAATAACTGGGCAATCTAGGCAAAATATCTCTAGTTCTGGCAGACCGTGCTCCTCGGTCCAGATGTGAGTCTCGGCTAGTCAACGACCTCGGAGTAGCCTATATGAACCCGCGCTACACCGCTGTGATTCAGCAGCACGACGACTGGTGGATCGGCTGGGTGGAGGAGGTGCCCGGAGTCAACTCGCAGGGCAAGACCCGCGAGGAACTTCTGGACAACCTCCGCGACGCGCTGGAGGAGATGCTGGAGATGAACCGGGAATCCGCCCGCGCGGCCGCGGAGGGCGACTATGAGGAAGTGAGCTTGACGCCGTGAAGCGGCGGGATCTGATCCGCCACCTCCGCCGGCACGGGTGCGAACTGGTCCGCGAAGGGCGTCGGCACTCATGGTGGGGCAACCCGGCCAACGGCCGCCGGTCCGCCGTACCCCGCCACACTGAGATCCCCGACCCGCTCGCCCGCAAAATATGTGATGACCTGGACATCCCAGAACCGTGAGCCGTCTCACGGAGACTATCGGGCCGCGAACTCCAAATCGTCGGGGGTCTCGACGACCCCGCGCTGCTCGTACTCGCCCGGCGTGACCGGGGCGTCGATCGTCCCGCCCTGCCAGCGCTTGTACTCCCGGTCCCACAGCACCGTCGCCACGGCCGTCGCCAGGTTGAGGCAGTGCCGCGTCGGGATCACGACGAACCGGTGGCAGTGGCCCAGCAGCACCTTCGGGATGCTGCCGTCCTCCGGCCCGAAGACGTACAGGGCGTTGTCCGGGTGCTCGAAGGCGTGCAGCGGTTCTGAGTTGGCGCGCACCTCGACCGCCACCGGCACCGCGTCTGCCGGGAACCGGTCGAAGAAGTGGTCGTGGTGGATCATCCGCACGTCCTTGTACCCCTTCATGCGCTCCTCGCGGGGCAGACGTTCCCCCTTCGCCGGGTCGAGCGTCACCCGGTCGCCGGTGAACCAGACCTGGCGCAGCCCGTAGCACGACGCCAGCCGGACGACCATGCCGACGTTCTGCGGGTACTTGGGGTCCACCAGGGCGACGGCCGGCACCTCGCCGACCGTGGGGGCGTGCTTGCCCCACGTCGCCGATTCGATGGTGTCGCTCATGGCCGGCCCCCGAGACGGTGCCGCACTCCCCGCAGGCAGTGCAATGGGGAGTCAGACACGGCCCGGCGACCGTGGTTCGCGCGACCCCCAATGTTGCGGCCGGCGGCGCTGGGCGGTACGCTCGAATGAAGGCTCGCGATGCCGCCCGTCACGTCTCCCGGCTTGCGCGGGCCGTCCGAATCGAGGTCACGTCCATGCTCTACGTCTCGCTGGTCGTGTCGGGCCTGCTGCTGATCGCCGCGAACTGGGCCGTCCGCGGCAAACACCCCGTCGGCGGTACGATCGGGGCTTGCGTGGTCGCCGTCGTCGGGCCGATGTGCCTCATGTTCACGATGCCGGCGGTCCTGCTCCAGGCTGGCCTCCTGTGCGTCGTCCTACTGGTGTTGTTCGTCCCACAGCGCGGCAGGCGGCTGTACCTCCCGGCCTCCGTGTTCGCCACGCTCGTCGTGTATAGCATCACCGGTTGGTCTGCCTACGAGCGACAGCGGGAGTTCGCCAAGCTGCGCGAGGAATTTCCGGTTGAGTCGATGGAGGACCGGCTGCCGTCGCGGCCGCCGGTGGTGAGGACCACCGCCCCGGCGGACACCGCCAGGCTCATGAAACTGGAGAATGCAGTCGATTCGGTAGCCATGTCGGACACGCACCGGAACTGGTGGTTGCGGCGGCTACACGAGGGCCAGGTTGACCTGTTCGTCAACAGCCCGGGGTTCGGCGTCGGGCGGTTAAGGCCGGTGAGCGAGGCCGCGGTCCGGGCACAACTGCGAGACCGGCCGCCGGTGCCACAGCCGGGCCTCGGCCCCGACCGCAGCCCGCCGGATGTATGGAACCCCGTTCCGGGGTCGCACTTCGACTTGCTGCACGAAGAGAGTGTGCTGGACTTCGTCAACCCGGCCGGGTTCGGCCTCATCGAGGACCGGACGCGCGTCCTCGGCTTCCAGGAGCACGGGTTCAGCAAGGTGCCCGACCCGGCCGATAAGTGGACCGTCGGCACCATCGACCTGATCGGACTCCTCCTGCACCCGGAGCCGATGGCCTACGTCTCCGCGAACCTGCCGCGGATGGACGAGCTGCGCGGCGCCCCGACCCGGCCGCTGGACCCGTTCGAGGCCGAGGGGCTGGGACGCCTGCGCGGCGGCGATGAGCTGTTCGTCCGCGGCTCCGACAAGCAGGTGCGGATGCTCGGCGCGGTCCGCGCCACCAAGCAGTGCCTCGCCTGCCACGGCGGCGACCGCGGCGACCTGCTCGGCGCCTTCTCCTACACCCTGCGGCGCGGGGAGTGATCCTTGCTTCCGCCGGCGCGTAGAATGGGGTGCCCCCGAACACCCCGAGCCGCGTGATGAGCCAGCCGACCCTGCGAGTCAAGAACACCTGCCGGCAGTGCGGCAGCACCTGGTCGCCGCGCGGCAGCACCGCCTCGAACATGTGCCCGGAGTGCGGCTCGCAGGACATCGAAGTGACGACCCGTCCAGCGCCCCGCAAGAAGCAGGGCTGGCCCGTCTGGCTACTCGTCCTCGGGGCGCTGCTGGTCGGTGGCGGCGGATTGGCGGCGCTCGTCTACTACAACCGCGAATCGGCCCGGGTGTCCGACGGCGACCCGAAGGGGCAACCCCCGGCCGCAGCGGTCAGCCCATTCAAACCCGGTGACGAGGTCCGGGTCAAGTCGCGTGCGCGGAACGTCCGGCTCGCCGACGAGGACGTGGCCGACGAACTGACGAAGTACGTGGCGGCCAACAACGTCCGCGGGGTCTCCGCACTGGAGGCCCGGAACAAGGTGGCGCGAATCCCGGAGGGCACCACGGCGACCGTGCTCGGGGCGTCGCCGGCCGGGGTACGGGTGAAGATCACCGACGGCGGCTGGACAGGCCGCGAGGGGATTCTACCGGCGGACGTGCTGGAGTCGGTTCCGTAG
>DASSAT010000037.1:0-5243 GCA_035699305.1 Fimbriiglobus sp.
TTTACGAGGCCGATGACCTCGACGGCCGGCCGTACTTCGCCATGGAGTACGTGGACGGCGGCAGCCTGCACCGGCTCATCAAGGACCAGCCGCCCGACCCGTTCCGGGCGGCCGAGTTGGTCCGCGAGGTCGCGCTGGCGGTCGAGTACGCTCACCGGATGGGGGTGGTCCACCGCGACCTCAAGCCGGGCAACGTGCTCCTGACCCGGGACGGCCGGCCGAAGGTCTCCGACTTCGGGCTGGCCCAGTTGCTCGACCCCGGCCAGCAGTCGTCGGCCTCGGGGCTGGTGGTCGGCACGATCCCGTACATCGCCCCCGAGTTGACGCGCGAGGTCCCCCCCAAGATCGGCCCGGCAGTGGACGTGTACGGGCTGGGGGCGGTGCTGTACGAACTGCTCACTGGCCGGCCGCCGTTCTCGGGCGCGACGCGCTGGGAGACCCTGCAACGGGTCATCGCCGAGGAGCCGGTGCCGCCGTCCCAGGTCCGGCCCGGGGTGCCGCGCGACCTGGAGGTGATCTGCCTGACCTGCCTGCGGAAGGAGCCGGCCGACCGCTACCCGACGGCGCAGGCCGTCGCCGACGACCTGCGGCGGTTCCGGGACGGGGAGCCGATCCGCGCCCGGCCGATCGGCCCGGTCCGGCGCGCCGGCCGCTGGGCGAAGCGCAATGGGCTGGTGCTGGCGGCGAGCCTGCTGGCGGCGCTGATCGGCGTGGGCGGCTGGTCGAACCACCAACGGGCCGTGGCCGTCGCGGCGGCGACGGCGGACCTGGACACGGGTATCCGGCACTGCGAGCAGGGGCAGGTGATTAGCGGTCTATTGCACCTGGCCCGGGCGCTGGAGAGGTTCCCGGCCGACGAGACGGCGCTGCGGCGGGTGACGCGGCTGAACATCGAGGCGTGGTCGCTGCGCTGTTGTCGGCTGAAGGGCCGGTTCGACCACGGCAAGCCGGTGACGGCGCTTGCGGTGTCCCCCGACGGCCGGCTGGTCGTGACCGGGGACGCCTCGGGCCGGCTCACTGTCCGCCCGCTGTCCGGCGACGCCGACCCGGTGGAACTGGTCGGCCACACGAAGCCGATCCTCGCGGTGGCGGTGAACCGGGCCGGGACGCTGGTCGCCTCGGGTAGCCAAGACGGCACGGCCCGGGTCTGGAACCTCAAGACCGGCCGGCAGCTGCGCTGCTTCACTTTTGAACGATCGGCGGTAGCGCTCGTCCGCGACGACACGGGGGGCAAGTCGAAGCAGAAGATGACGTTGCCCGTGTCGGTCCAGGGGGTAGCGTTCGCCCGCGACGACGCGGCCTTGCTCATCGGTACGGACGCCCCGCGGGACGCGCTGAGCGTGTGGGACGTGAACTCCGGCGAGCGGTCCCCCGTCCTTTCCGACCCGACCGGCGAGGTGCATAGCATCGCGGTCAGCGGCGACGGTTCGCTGATCGCCGTCACCACCCAGGCGGGAGTGATCCGCGTGCTGCGACCGGACCTTTCCCTGGTCAAGGAGTTGAAGCCCGACTCCGGTCATCTCATGGGGGCGGCGTTCCGGCCTGACGGGCTGGTCCTGGCGACCGGCGGGGACGCCCTCCGGCGGTGGGACACCCGCGACTGGCATCAGATCGAGGAAGGGCGGAAGGAGCCGTTCGGGCCGACGACGATCGAGAGGCTGGAATACAGCGGTGACGGCCGGGTCCTGTTCGCCCGCACGACCGATAACGTACTCCGGGCCTGGGACATGACCGATGACTGCTCGTACCCAGTCCCCGCGCTGCCGACGGAGAGGGTGTGGGCCGTGGCCTGCGTCCCCGGCGGACGTGAGTTCGTGGTCGGGTCCGAGGCCGGGTCTGTCAAGCGCTGGGAGCTGCCGGCAAAGACGTACCGGGACGTGGAACTTGACCCCGAGGGGTTTATCCTCCTGCTTGGACTGGACGCCGCAAGCGGGTCGGCGTTCGCCGCCGGTCAGCCCGGCAGTTGGACCCGGAGCGGTATCCGCCAGGGGAAACCTCGCGGCCGGGTGTGGCTGTGGAGGCGCGGGACGGCTGACCGCCCCGACGCGATCCTCGAACACCCCGACCGACACCCGATCAGGGCAGCGGCCTTCGCTCCGGGCGGACGAGTGTTCGCCACCGGGCATGTGTACGGCGAAGTCCTGGTCTGGGACGTCCGGCGTGGGGAACTCTTGGCCCCCCCGTTGATGGGGCACCAGAAGGCGGTCCGGTTCCTCACGTTCGACCAGTCCGGGGGCCGACTGTTCTCGGCGAGCCTGGACGGGACGGCCCGGGTGTGGGACGCATCGACCTGGGGGCCGCCGCTCGTCCTCACCCACGGGTCGCCCGTCTACGCGGCCGGACTGTCCCCCGGGGAGGACTATCTGGCCACTGGGGCAAAGGACGGGTCGGTCGTCCTCTGGCGGGTGTCGGACGGGTCCGAGGTAGCCACGATGCGCCACACAGCAGCGGTTTACGGGGTCGCATTTACCCCGGACGGCTCCGGTCTGGTGACGGTGGCCGACGACAAGACCGCCCGGGTCTGGAACGTGCCGTCCGGCCAGCCGCGCGGATTACCCCTGGATCTGGGGGACGTCGGCCGCAGCGTCGTCGTGTCCGGGGACGTGGCCCTGGCCTACACTGCGGGAAGCAACTGCAGGGCCTGGTACGTCTCGACCGGGCAGCCGCTCGACCTCCGCCCGAAGCACACCGGCCCGATCCTCTCGGCCGCCTTCGGCCGCGGCGGCGAACTCCTGTTGACCGGCAGTGCGGACCAGACCGCCCGGCTGTGGTGCGTGACGACCGGCCGGCCGATCGGGCCGCCGCTGACCCACCCGCACCTCGTGCGGCAAGCGGTCTGGGGTCCGAATGCGAAGCAAGTCCTCACTGCGACCGGCGGACTCGTCCGTCGCTGGATGGTATTTGACCCGGCGGTGCCGGCCGACCCGCAGGTTCCCGCCTGGGTGAGGACCGTGACCGGCTTTGAACTGAGACCGAGCGGGGAGATCGTGGAATTGCGATCCGGCGGATGATAGCGTACGGTTTGTAACAGACGCCTGCACTCCCCTATCCATCCCGGAGGTTCACATGGACAGCCAGCCGCAACCCGCCCCCATGGGCACCGTTACCCCACCTCCCACGGAGTTGTGTACCAACTGCCAACTTCCCGGCGGGGGTTTCATCGTCACCACCGTCGCGGATTGCCAGGCGCAGGGGGGGACACCGGTCGGCAGCACGTTCCCGTGCGAGGAGTCGGACCAACGCAGCCAGCAGTTGAAGGAGCGGGAACAGGCCGGATAAGTCCGTATCCGACGAGGGATACCGAATTAGCCAGATTCGGTATCCCCTGGCGACGCACTCTCGTGCGGTCTCGCCACCGTCTCGGTCAGCTTGCCGTGGGCGTCGCGGCAATCGCACCCTGTCCGGCCCCGCAGCACAGGTCCGGGAGGCCGTGCCACTCATGCTCGATTCCCCGCATCACCAGGGCACAGTCGAACGCCACCGAACTCGGCGGGAACCTCGCCCGGTCGTCGAAGAAGCTCGACCGCACCTCGGCCACCTCCATCGGCTCGACCCGCCAACCGCGGTACCGCAACTCCAGCCCGTTCAGCCGTGCCGGGTCGGCGGCCGGTGAGTACCCCACCGACCCAGCAGCGAAGAACGCCGACGCCTCCGCCACCGACCCGAACACCGACGACGCCGGCAGCCGGTCGGACACTCGGCCCGCGACCGAGACGGCCGTGACCCCGTCGTCGCTGCGAAGAGCGACGCGGAGCGTATCGCCGGCCTCCTCCACGTCGAACGAGGCGTGGTGGTGGACGCCGGGGAACAGCCGACCGCCGGCTAACGCGTTGAGCCGGGAGCCGGTGTCCCGCCGCCAGATGTACACTCCCTCACGGACGGCCCCGCCCTCGTCCCACTCGACGGCGGCGCGGTGGGCGGCGTTCTCGGACGAGATGCCGAGCCAGGCGGGCAGGGACCGCGGCCGGACGTTTCGCAGACGGATCAGGCAGATGCCGGCGACCGCCTGACCACGGATCAACTTGGGCCGAAAGGGGACGGGGAGGAGCCGGGCGAGGACGTCCGGCTCGACTCGGTAGTTGGCCAGGACGCGGCGGTCGATAACGCCACGGATGACCGGAATCCGCATGACTCGCCTCTCAGGCCGTGCGCTGAGGTACTCCCTGACCGATCAACCGCGAACCGCCGCCGCGGACAACGCTCACTCGGCGATGTCCACGAACACCTTCAGCGCCTCCTTCTCCTCCAAGAGCCGCATCATCTCCTTGTACCGGCCCAGCCCGGCGACCGGGTGCGTCAGGATGCGCTTCGTCACGCCCGGGTAGGTCAGCTCGCCGTGGGACAGCGCCTGCAAGCCCAACTCGAAGTGCCGGCGGTTGCCGTTGACGCTCGCCACCAACAGCTTGTTGCCCAGCACCCACTCCAGGTTGACCTTCGCCGCGTCCAGGGCCACCTCGTGCCGGCCGCCGGTGATGCTCGTCCACACCAGCGCCCCGTTGATCGCCAGCACATCCATCGCCCGGAAACACGCCTCGGCGTTGCCGGTCGCCTCGACGATCAAGTCCGGCCGGCCGACCTCCGCCGCCAAAGCCGCAAGCGGCGTCTGCCGGGTGCTGACGTAGGCCGCCCCGTACCCCTCGGCGATCGACGCCTTGAGGTGCGGGGCCGGCTTCGTCGCCAGGGTGTACACCTCCAGCCCGCGGAGTCTCAACATCATCGTCGCCAGCAGGCCGATCTGCCCGGCCCCGAGCACGAACGCCCGCCGCGGCTGCCACACCTGGAGCCGCTCTTGGGCCAGGTACGCCTGCTCGATCGCCTTGGCGCAGACGCTCGCCGGCTCCGCCAGCACCCCCAGGTGCCGAAGCCCCTGCGGCACCTTGACGATGTACTCGGCGTCGTCCACGAAGACTTCCGTCATGAACCCGTGGCAGAGGTTGATGCCGCGCTCGTAGTACACCGTCTCGTCGGTGATGTCGTTGCGGCCGATCTTGTCGTGGATCGACCCGCCCGGCCGGCGGACGGTGCAGGAGACGTAGTCCCCCGGCTTCACCTCCGTCACCCGGTCGCCGACCTCGACCACCTGGCCGAAGCTCTCGTGGCCGATGACGAGGTGGTCGCCGCCGGGCGGGGCGTTGCCGTACAGGGCCTCGTTTATCTCGCGGTCGGTGGCATCGACGCCGACCTGGATGGTCCGCACCAGCACCGCCCGCCCCTCGGGGATGCGGCAGACGTGCGGGTGGGGC
>DASSAT010000038.1:0-8943 GCA_035699305.1 Fimbriiglobus sp.
CAAGAAGAAGCCCTCGAAGGGGTGGCGACCGGCAGCGGATCACCCGTGGCGGAAGCGTGTGGTATGCTGATCGAAGACGGCCCCGAGAAGAGGACATTTCTATCGGGGCCAAATTGCGGACATATCTATTGGGGCCTGACAGTTCGCCGGAAGGGAATTGACTTGGGCGGCCGGCCTACCTATCCTAGGTGAGCTGCCAGGTAGTCCCACCGAATGGCCCACCCGCCGCGGGTCGGGCCGAACGAACAAGGCCGGCCCACCCACCTGACCGCGAGGCGGTCGCCGCCGGCACCCCGCACCGCTGCCCCAACCGGAACCGTTCGCCCCGGCCCCGCGTCCAACACGGGTCCGACCGGCCGCGCCGCTTCCCCCGACTGCCGAAGGAGTCCCGATCGTGACGACCCCACTCCTCTGCCTCGGCTCGCCGCTGGCCCGCCGCTCGTTCCTACACGTCGGCCTCCTCGGCGGACTGGGCCTGACCCTCGACCAGTACCTGCGGCTATCCGCGGCCCGCGCCGCCGACGCCCCGGCGAAGAAGGGGCCGAAGGCCGAGGCGTGCATCCACGTCTTCCTGCCCGGCGGCATGGCCCACCAGGAGAGCTTCGACCCCAAGCCCTACGCCCCGGTCGAGTACCGCGGCGACATGGGCCACGCCCAGACCAAGCTCGACGGTGTCGTCCTCAACGAATGCCTCAAGCAGACCGCCCAGGTGATGGACCGGATCACCGTCGTCCGCGGCATGACTCACGGCGAGGCGGCGCACGAGCGCGGCACGCACAACATGTTCACCGGCTACCGGCCCAGCCCGGCGCTGGTCTTCCCGAGCCTGGGCAGCGTCGTCAGCCACGAGCTGGGCGTCCGCAACAACCTGCCGCCCTACGTCGCGGTGCCGAACGTGGTCACCACCTTCGCCGGCAGCGGCTACCTGTCCAGCGCGTACGCGGCGTTCAGCCTCGGGGCCGACCCGGCGAGCAAGAACTTCAAGGTGCAGGACCTGGCCCTGCCCGGCGGCGTCACCCCGGAGCGGTTCGAGACCCGGCGGAGCCTGATGGCCACCGTCAACGAGCACTTCCGCTCGAAGGAGAACTCCGACAACCTCGACGCGATGGACACCTTCTACCAGCGGGCCTACGGCCTCATCAGTTCGGAGAAGGCGCGCGCCGCGTTCGACATCAACGCCGAGCCAGCCAAGCTCCGCGACGAGTACGGCCGCAACGCCGCCGGCCAGCGGATGCTGCTGGCCCGCCGGCTGGTCGAGGCCGGGGTGCGCTTCGTCACCCTCAACTACGGCGGCTGGGACTTCCACAACGGCATCACCGCCAACACCCGCAGCCAGCTGCCGCCGTTCGACCAGGCGTTCGCCGCGCTCGTCCGCGACCTCGACACCCGGGGGATGCTCGACAAGACGCTGGTGATGGTGTCCAGCGAGTTCGGCCGCACCCCGAAGATCAACGGCACCGCTGGCCGCGACCACTGGCCGAAGGTGTTCAGCATCGTGCTGGCCGGCGGCGGCATCAAGCGCGGCCTCGTCTACGGCAAGTCGGACGCGACCGCCAGCGAGCCGGAGGAGGACGGCCTGGAGGTGGCGGACCTGGCCCACACCGTCTACCACTGCCTCGGCATCGACGCCGACAAGAAACTGATGTCCCCCGGCAACCGGCCGATCGACATCGTCCGCGAGGGCAAGACCCGCAAGGAACTGCTGGCCTGAAAACGAACCACAGAGTCACAGAGATCACAGAGGAAAGAAACACAGAGAGGAAGAGAGGGTTAAGAATGCTTCGCAGATTTGATACTCAATGGTCTTCTCTGTGTGTCTTGTCTCTGTGCTCTCTGTGTCTCTGTGGTTCGTTTTCTGACGCCGCGTCGCCGTCGCTGGGCGGCATCTCGCCGGTCGGAGCGCAGCGCGGCACCGAGGCGGTCCTCACCTTCGGCGGCGCCCGGCTGGCGGACACGCAGGAGGTGCTCGTCTACTACCCCGGCATCACGGTCAAGAAGCTGGAGGTGGTCAACGACGCGGCGGTGAAGGTGACGGTCCAGATCGCCCCGGACTGCCGGCTCGGCGAGCACGCCTTCCGACTACGGACGGCCAGCGGCGTCAGCGACCTGCGGACATTCTGGGTTGGGGCGCTGCCCGTCGTGGACGAGAAGGAACCGAACACCGACTTCGAGACGCCGCAGCCGATCGCCCTCAACACCACCGTCCACGGCACCATCACCGGCGAGGACGTGGACTACTTCGCGGTCGAGTGTAAGAAGGGCCAGCGGCTGTCCGTCCAGGTCGAGGGGATGCGGCTCGGGGCCGGCTTCTGGGACCCGTTCGTCGCGGTCCTCGACGCCAAGCGGTTCGAGCTGGCGACTAGCGACGACACCCCGCTGACGGCCCAGGATGGCGGGTTCGCCGTGGTCATCCCGGCCGACGGCAGGTACGTCGTCCAGCTCCGCGATAGCGCCTACCGGACCAGCGGCCCGTACCGGCTGCACGTCGGCACCTTCCCGCGCCCCACCGCGGTCTTCCCGGCGGGCGGCAAGCCCGGCGAGGAGTTGGAGGTCCGTTTCATCGGCGACCCGGCCGGCGAGATCAAGCAGAAGGTTAAGCTGCCCGCGACCGCCGACCCGACCTTCCGCCTGCACTGTCAGACGAAGGACGGCATCAGCCCGGCCGGGTTCGCGGTCCGGGTCAGCGACCTGCCGGCGGTCAACGAGTCGGGCCAGAACCACACGCCGCAGGCCGCGACCGCCGGCACCGCCCCCGGGGCATTCAACGGCGTACTCGCCAAGCCGGGAGAGGTCGATTACTTCAAGTTCCCGGCCCGGAAGGGGCAGGTGTTCGACTTGAGCTGCTTCGCCCGCCGGCTCGGCTCGCCGCTGGACCCCGTGATGTCCGTCGGCGTCCTCGGCGGCGCGACAATCGCCGGTAACGACGACGCGGCCGGACCGGATAGCCACCTCCGGTTCACCGCCCCGGAGGACAAGGAGTACGCCGTCTGGGTCCACGACCACTTGCACAAGGGCGGGCCGGACTACTTCTACCGGATCGAGATCACCCCGGTCGAGCCGCACACCACGACCGGCATCCCGAAGGTGAACGGCAACAACGTCTCCGACCAGGACCGGCAGTGCGTCGCGGTGCCGAAGGGGAACCGGTTCGCCACGATGGTGCAGGTCAACCGCGCCGACTGGGGCGGGCCGGCCGTGGTCGGGTTCGACAAGCTGCCACCGGGGCTGGGCTTCGCCGCCGACGCGGTGGACCCGGGGCAGGGCGCCGTGCCGGTGGTGTTCGAGGCGAAGCCGGACGCCCCGGTCGGCGGGCTGTTGGCCGACCTGCAAGCGAAGCCCACCGACCCGAAGATGGCGGCGAAGTCGCGGACGGACCTGGACGTCAACTTCTGCATCGGGCTGAACAACACGCCGTTCCACCGGCTGCACACCGAGCGGGTCGCGGTGGCCGTCGCCGAGGCGGCGCCGTTCCGCATCGAGGTCATCGAGCCGAAGGCCCCCGTGCCGCAGAACGGCTCCATGACTCTGAAGGTCGTGGCCAAGCGACAGCCAGGGTTCACCAGGCCGATCACGGTGTATCCGCTGTTCACGCCGCCGGGCACAGGCATCCAGGGCGCCGCCACGATCCCGGAGAACGGCACGGAGGTCACGCTGTCGATGAACGCGGCCCCGAACGCCGCGCCTCGGAAGTGGAAGACGGCGGTCATCGCACAGTCCGACGCCGGCAAGGGGCCGGTGTGGGTGTCGAGCCAGCTGTTTACGGTGGAGGTGTCGCCGCCGGTGGTGACGTTCACCATGGACCGGGCGGCCGTCGAGCAGGGGCAGGGAGCGCCGGTCCGGTGCAAGGTGACGGTCAACGCCCCGTTCACCGGCGAAGCCAGCGTGAAGTTGATCGGTCTGCCGGCCAAGGCCGCGGCCCCGGACCTGAAGCTGACGAAGGACACCAAGGAACTCGCCTTCCCGGTGACGACCGACAAGGCGACGCCGGCCGGCAAGCACGGCGTCTTCTGTCAGGTGACGGTGGCGGTCAACGGCGAGACGCTGACGCAGAACGCCGGCGGCGCCGAGTTGCGGGTGGACGTGCCACTGCCGCCGAAGGCCGGCGCGACCGCCCAGGCGAAGCCGAAGCCCGCCGCCCGGCCGCTCAGCCGGCTGGAGCAACTCCGGCAGGAGCAGGCGGAACGCGAGAAGACGGCCAAGGACGAGAAGAAGTAAGATGCCGAGGGAGGGCTGACCATGAGCGAAGTGGCCGAGAAGCTGAAGCCGATCCTGGCCGCCCTTTCGGCGGACGATCGGGCCGAGTTAATGGACTTCCTCGCCAGCCTGGAGCGGGCCGGGGAGGATGAGGAGTTGACTCAAGAGGAATGGGAGGCCGCGTGGGCGGAGGAACTCAACCGCAGGCTTGCCGATTTCGATTCCGGGAAGACTCAAGGTATTCCGGGCGAGGAGGTCATGCGACGGCTTCGAGAGAAGTACGGATGATCCCGTACCGCTTCGACCCGGACGCGGACGCCGAATTCGACCAGGCAGTCGCCCACTACGAAGCCGCCCGACCGGGGCTGGGGGCTGAGTTCCGCAAAGCAGTCGAGGATGCGATAGCCACCCTCCAGGCTGCGCCCCAGATCGCGGCTGTCTATCCCGGGGTTCGGTGCCGGCAGTACATCATGACCGCCTTCCCGTACAGCATCGTCTATGCCGACCGAACCGACCTGATTTACGTCCTGGCCGTCGCTCATCACAGGCGTCGGCCGGGATATTGGAAGAAGCGCCTTCGGCGCCCGTGACCCACCCCGCATGAGGCCCGCTACCATGCGTTCGACGATCCTGGCGACCGGGTTGACGCTGTGCCTGCTCTCCACGGCCGCGGCCCAGCCCCAGCAGCAGACCCCGCCCGCCGCGCCAGTCGGGCCGAAGGTCGCCGTTTATCCGCCGGACGTGAACCTGGAGACCGCCCGTGACACGCAGGCGTTCGTCGTCCAGCTCACCCAGCCCGACGGCATCACCCGCGACGTGACCGCCCAGGCGAAGGTCAGCTTCGCCGACCCGGCCTTCGCCAAGCTCGAAGGACACACCGTCCTACCCATAGCCGACGGGCAGACCGAGATGGTCGTCGCGGTCGGCGGCCAGACGGTCCGGGTGCCGGTCAAGGTCACGAAGGCGAGGGAGGACCGCCCGGTCAGCTTCAAGCTGGACGTGATGCCGGTGTTCATGCGGACCGGGTGCAACGCCGGAAGTTGTCACGGCTCCGCGCGCGGCAAGGACGGGTTTCGTCTGTCGCTCTTCGGCTTCGACCCGGACGGCGACCACCACCGGCTGACCCACGAGTACAACGGCCGCCGGGTCAACCTGGCGATCCCGCCGGACTCGCTGCTGTTGCAGAAGGCGTGCGGCAAGGTGCCGCACACCGGCGGCCAGAAGATCAAGGAGGGGGACCGGTACTATGCCGCGATCCTGCGCTGGCTGGAGGCCGACGCCCCGCTCGACCCGGCGACCGTGGCCAGCCCGACCGCCATCGAGGTCTACCCGCCGTCGGCCGTCCTCGACGGCAAGGGCGAGAAGCAGCGCGTCGTCGTGCGGGCGAAGTACAGCGACGGCACCGACCGCGACGTGACCAGCCTTGCGCTGTTCCTGTCGAACAACGACACCGCCGCCAAGATCGACGGCGACGGGGCCGTCACCGCTGGCGACCGCGGCGAGGCATTCGTCATGGCCCGGTTCGCCACCTTCACCGTCGGCGTGCCGTTCATCACCCTGCCGAAGGGCTTGCAGTTCTCCTGGCCGAACGTGCCGGAGAACAACTACATCGACGCGCTCGTCCACGCCAAGCTCAAGAAACTCCGCGTCGAGCCGTCCCCGCTGTGCGACGACCCGACGTTCGTCCGCCGGGTGTACCTGGACGTGATCGGCAAGCTGCCCACCACAGACGAGTACGCGCGGTTCCTGGTCAGCACCCTGCCGAACAAGCGCGCGCTGCTGGTGGACGAGCTGCTGGCCCGCAAGGAGTTCTCCGAGTTGTGGGTGCTGAAGTGGGCGGAGCTGCTGCAGATGCGGTCCGACCCGAACAACGTCAGTCCGAAGGCGATGCTCCTGTACTACAACTGGCTGCAAGACAAGATCGCCAAGAACGTGCCGACGAACGTCTGGGTCAAGGAACTGCTCGGGGCCAACGGCGGGACGTTCACGGACCCGGCGACCAACTACTACCAGGTCGAGCGGGACGTGCTCAAGCTCACGGAGAACGCCGCCCAGGTGTTCATGGGCATGCGCATTCAGTGCTCGCAGTGCCACAACCACCCGTTCGACCGGTGGACGATGGACGACTACTACGGGTTCGTGTCGTTCTTCACCCAGGTCGGGCGCAAGACCGGGGACGACCCGCGGGAGCTGATCGTCTTCAATGCCGGCGGCGGCGAGCACAACCACCCGGTCCGCGGCCGGCCGATGCCGCCGAAGTTCCTCGGCGGCGCCGCGCCGGACGTCAAGGGCAAGGACCGCCGGGTGGTGCTGGCGAACTGGCTGGCGTCGCCCGAGAACCCGTACTTTGCCAAGAACCTCGCCAACATCGTCTGGGACCACTTCTTCGGCATGGGCATCGTCAACGAAGTGGACGACGTGCGCGTCTCGAACCCGGCGTCGAACCAGGAGCTGCTGGACGAACTGGGCAAGCGGTTCACGGCGTACAACTACGACTTCAAGAAGCTGGTGCGGGACATCTGCACCAGCCGGACGTACCAACTCTCGACGCAGGCGACCAAGTCGAACGAGTCCGACGCGCGGAACTTCGCCCGCGGCCCGATCCGCCGCATCCGGGCGGAGACGATGCTCGACATCATCAGCCAGGTGACGGAGACGAAGGACAAGTTCCCCGGCCTACCGCTGGGGGCGCGGGCGGTGCAGATCGCCGACGGGCAGACCTCGACGTACTTCCTGACGACGTTCGGCCGGCCGACGCGGGAGACGGTCTGCTCGTGCGAGGTGCGGCTGGAGCCGACGCTGTCGCAGAGCCTGCACCTGATGAACGGCGCCACGGTGGGGCCGAAGATTCAGCGCGGCAACTTGATCGGCGAGTGGCTCAAGGAGAAGCGGCCGCCAGCGTACATCGTCGAGCAGCTTTACGTCCGCGCCCTGAGCCGGTCGCCGACGCCGGAGGAGTACAAGAAACTCCTGGCCGTGGTGGACGCGGCCAAGGACAAGAAGCAGGCGTTGGAGGACGTCTTCTGGGCTATCCTGAACAGCCGCGAGTTCATGTTCAACCACTGACGCAGGTGACGCGATCTCGGTGACGGCTGGCGTGTCGTGTATCTTGGAGGCGAGAAGATAGTTGACCCGGAGACGACGTTAGAGGCGACCGAGCCATGACTATTACCATCAAGTTGTCCGATCCGGTTGAGCGGAAACTCGCCGAGTTGGCCACCCGGGACGGTAAGACCGTCGAGACCGTCGCTCGGGAGTTGATCGAGCGCGGCGTGGCCGAGCCACGATCGCTCGCCGAGATTATGGCCCCGTTCGCGGCGGAAGTGGCCGCGAGCGGTATGACGGACGACGAACTCGGAACGTTCTTCGCCAAGGAACTCGCTGACATGCGGCAGGAAAAGCGAGAGGCGAGCCGGTGACGCCCCGAGTCGTGTTCGATTGCGTTGTCCTGCTCCAAGCCGCGGGATCGCCGGCTGGGCCCGCGGGTCGGTGCATCGGTGTGGTCGCCTCCCGGGCGGCGGTCCTTTGTGTCTCCGACGAGTCGGTGGCCGAACTCAGCGAGGTATTGAACCGTCCGGGGGTCCGGCGAAAGTTCCACCAACTAACCGACGAGCGCGTGGCGGACTTCCTGGCGTGGCTTGATACTATCGCAGTCCGAGTCGATCCCGTGTTGCATGTGTTCACGCTGAAGCGCGACCCCGACGACTCGAAGTACCTCGACCTCGCCCACGCGGCAGGGGCGAAGTTCATCGTCAGCCGAGACAACGACCTGCTCGACCTGATGACCGGAACCGATGCCGATGCCGTGGCCTTCCGAACCACCTGCCCCGATCTCGTGATCCTGGACCCGGTGGCTTTCCTTCAGACCGTCCAGCCACCAACCGTTGATCCCAATACGCCGAGCAACTGACTGACGAGGCTTCCCGATATGCGGTTTCGCCTTCTGGCTCCCGTGCTCGTCCTCCTGGCTGGCGTCGGCACCGCGCCCGCCGACCCGAAGAAGCCGACCTACACCGACGACGTGCTGCCGGTGCTGCGGCAGCACTGCCTCGGCTGCCACGGCAACGACAAGCAGCGGGCCAGCCTCAACCTCGCCTCGTTCGCCACCGTCATGCAGGGCGGCTCCTCCGGCGCCGTCCTCGTCCCCGGTGACCCGGACAAGTCCCGGCTCTTCACGCTCGCCGCCCACAAGGAAGAGCCGAAGATGCCGCCCAAGTCGGAGCGCATCCCGGAGACGCAGCTCGACACCATTCGCCTCTGGATCGAACAGGGCGGCCGCGAGAACTCCGGCAGCAAGGCGATGGCCGTCAAGCCGAAGGTGGACATCGGCCTCAAGACCGTCACGAAGGGCAAGCCGCCCGGCCCGCCGCCGATGCCGCAGCTCGGCAAGCTCCTGGCCGACCCGGTCGTCCGCGGCCGGCGGCCGAATGCGGTGATCGCGCTGGTCGCGTCGCCGTGGGCGCCGCTCGTCGCCGTCGGCGGCCAGCGGCAGGTGCTCCTCTACCACGCCGACACCGGCGACCTGCTCGGCGTCCTGCCGTTCGAGCACGGGCAGATCAACAGCCTGCGGTTCTCCCGCAACGCCAAGTTGCTCCTGGCGGCCGGCGGGTACGGCGGCGCGTCCGGCAAGGCGGTCCTCTACGACGTTCAGACAGGAGCCGTTATCACCGCGGTCGGGGATAAGGAGACCGACGCGATCCTCGCCGCCGACCTGTCCGCCGACCAGACGCTGATCGCCGTCGGCACCCC
>DASSAT010000039.1:0-7337 GCA_035699305.1 Fimbriiglobus sp.
GTCCGCTCGCTCCGCGAGCGGTCTTCCGAACCCGCTCGCGGAGCGAGCGGACTACATTCGAGCCGCCGCAGCCCTCGTGCGACCGGCCAGATCGCCACCGCGAAGAGCAGCATCCCGAGCGGGAAGAACAGCCCGTTCACCGCCAGCATCACCGTCTGGAAGACGGCCGCGGCCGCGGGCCAGTGGTCGATGATCTCGGACCGGTTGTAGGAGATGTTGAACAGCGACGCGAGGATGTTCGGAGCCAGCCCGGCTGGGTACGCCGTCAGTAGCGGGTGCCGCCGTACCACCTCTCGCCACCCGCCGGGCCGCGGCCGGACCAGGTCGCGGGTGGCCGGGCGGAGGCAGAGTTCCAGTTCGCGGGCCATCTCCCCCGCGTCCACCGGGCGGCGGTCGGGGTCCGGGTCCACGCAGCGGAGCAGCACCTCCCGCAGGCCCGGCACGTCTCCTTCGGTGAGGGCCGCAACCGCCCAGTCCGGCGGCCCGGCTCGCCGCCGCTCGGCGATCGCCTCCAGCGTCTCCTCCCAGCTGTCGAGCAACTCGTCCGCGCCGAACGGGCGCGACCCGGTTAGCAGTTCCCAGAGGGTGATCGCCAGGCTGTAGACGTCCGCCCGGCCGTCGAGGCTCTCGGGCGGCCGCGGGTGGCCGGGGTTGAACGCCTCTAGGTGTTCCGGGGCCATGTAGCCGAGCGTGCCGCCGAAGAAGTCGGCCGGGCCGGCCCCGTCTACCTTGGAGCAGTAGCCGATGTTGAAGTCCGCCAGCTGCGGCTCCCCCTCGGCGGTCAGCAGCACGTTCGCCGGTTTGATGTCGCGGTGCAGGACCCCGCGGCGGTGGGCGTAGTCCAGCGCCGACGCCAGCTTGGCGCCCAGTTCGCAGACGGTGGCCGGCCAGCTCAGCGCGGCGATCCGCTGTCGGTTCGCTGACGCGGCCGGGGGCGTCTCGCCCCGGCGCTCCAGGGCCGCGTCGATTGCTTCCAGGAGCGTCCGGCCCGAGCGCCGGTCCGCTGGCACCGTGCGGGCGTGCTGGAGTACATCATGAAGTGTGCCGCCCGGGAGGTAGGTCATGTAGACGAGGTGAACGCCGCGGTCGGCCAGCGACCGCTGGTCGTACACCCGGACGATGTGCGGGTGGTCCAGCCGGGCGAGCGTCTGGGCTTCCGCGGCCGGGCGCCCCGACACCTTGAGCGCGACCAGCCGCTGCATCCCGCGTTGACGGGCGAGGAACACGCGCGCGAACTGCCCCTGGCCGAGCAGCGTCAGCAGGTCGAAGTCGTCGAGTTGTTCGCCTGGCTCGACCCGCAACGGAACACGAGCGGCCATGACCGAGGTCGATCGCGGTGAAAGGGACTCGCCGACCAGCCGGGCCAGTTCGGCGGCTCGGTCGGGGAACCGGCGGTAGTAGTCGTCGGGCTGCACGTCCTGGCCGGCCCGGTGTCGGAGCTGGTAGTCCTCGTACAGCAGGTCGCACGGCGGCCCAGCTTCGGCCAGTTCGGGGAACTCGCCGACGTACTCCTCGACCGGCCGGGCCTGGCCCCGCGCGAGCCGGTAGTCGATGTCCAGCTTGACCAGTTCGACCAGGATCAGCCGGCGCAGCGCGGGCGGGTCGGCCGGCAGGAAGCGGGCCAGGTCCGGCGAGCCGTCCGCGGCCCAGGCGCGGGCGAACTCCTCCAACCTGACGCCGACGACCTCCCACGCCAGGGTCGCCGGCTCTGCGTGGGTCGGGTCGGTGGGCACTTCCGGGAACCTCGTCAATCGGGCGACTCGATACCGACACGGGTAGACTACGACCGGTCGCCGGTTCGGTCCCGGTGCGGTTGGTTGTTGAGCGGCGGCAATCCTGGTGGTACGGTATCGACCATCCGCCTTCCGCCCCATCGGTCTCAACCATGCCGCCCGCCGCACCCAAGTCCGTCGCCGGGATCACCACCGTCTACCGCAAGTGGTCGCACGCCGACGTGATCCTCGGCAAGCTCCTCGAAGGCTACCTCCACGACGACGGCGAGAAGCCGGCCATCCGGCTCGTATCGCTGTACGTCGATCAGTTCCCGATGGAGGACATGAGCAAGGCGCTCGCGGCCAAGCACGGGTTCCGGCTGTGCAAGTCGATTCCCGAGGCGCTGACCCTCGGCGGCGACAAGCTCGCGGTGGACGGCGTCCTCATCATCGGTGAGCACGGCGACTACCCGCACAACGAGAAGGGCCAGCACCTCTACCCCCGGCGGAAGTTCTTCGAGGCGGTGGCCGGTGTCTTCGGGAAGGCGGGCAAGTCCGTGCCGGTGTTCAACGACAAGCACCTGTCGGCCACCTGGGACGACGCGAAGTGGGTGTACGACAAGGCCCGGGAACTGTACGTCCCGTTCCTGGCCGGGTCGTCGCTGCCGGTGACGTGGCGGCGGCCGGACCTGACGCTGCCGAGGGGCTGCGAGGTCGCGTCGGCGGTGCAACTCGGGTACGGCCCGCTGGAGGCATACGGGTTCCACGCGCTCGAATCCTTGCAGTGCATGGTCGAGCGCCGTAAGGGCGGCGAGACGGGAGTGAAGGCGGTGCAGTGCCTCCAGGGGAAGGCGATGTGGGAGGCGCTGGACGCCGGCCGGTTCTCGAAGCCGCTGCTCGAAGAAGCGATCCGCCGCGCACCGGCCCACGCGAAGGGGGACTACCGGGAGCCGACCGCGAAGGCGAAGGACGCGGCGGTCTTCCTGGTCGAGTACCGGGACGGGCTGACGGCCGCGGTGGCGATGCTCAACGGGTTCGTGCAGGACGGGGGCAGCGGGGCGTTCTGCTTCGCCGGGCAACTCAAGGGCGAGGACAAGCCGCGGTCCACGCACTTCTACCTTCAGCAGCCGGACCCGTTCGCTCACTTCGCGTACCTCGTCCGGGCGATCGAGTCGCTGGTACGGACCGGCCACACCCCGTACCCGGTCGAGCGGACGCTGCTGACCACCGGCGTCCTGGACGCGGTCATGACCAGCAAGCACCAGGGCGGCAAGCGCGTCGAGACGCCGCACCTGAAGATCGCGTACAAGCCGACCGACTGGCCGCACGCCACCGACCCGATCCCCAAGCCGATCAAGCGGTGACCACGACCGCCACCGTCCCCGTCGTCCCGTCCACGCGCACCACGTCGCCGGTCCTGATCTGCCGCACGACCCCTGGCAGCCCGGCCACCGCCGGCCGGCCGAACTCCCGCGCCACGATGGCCCCATGCGACAACACGCCGCCGGTCTCCATCACCAGCGCCACCGCGCGGGCGAACAGCGGCACCCAGGCCGGGTCGGCGGACGGGCACACCAGCACGAACGGCCCCGCCGGCACCTCGCCGGTCGGCTCCGCCAACACCAGCGCCGGCGCCTCCGCCACCCCGGCCGACAACCCGACCCCCGCGAACGTCGTCGCCCCCTCCGGCGACGGGACCGGCCGGCCGATCGCGTCCAGGTCATCGCTGAAAAGCACCGGCGGCACCTCCAGGCTCAGTTCGAGTTGCCGGCGCTTCCGCCGCTCGGCGATCCGCGCCGACAGGTCCGCGCCGGCGAGCAGATCGTCCAACTCGGTCGGCAGCAGGTAGAAGATGCCGCCGCGGAGGCCGAAGCGGGCGTCGAGTTCGACCAGCGCCCGGCGGATGACGGCGTAGCCGAGCATGAGGTGGTGCCGGGCGAACTCGCGCAGGCCCAGGTAGGTGCGGAGCCGGCCGGCCCAGGTGTCGGTCGGGGCTTCGAGTGCTGGGGTCAGGGCCGCGATGCGCTCGTCCAGTTCCTTCAAGCCCGGGGACGGCCGGCCCCGGGCTTGGTCCGGCGCTCTGATCTCGTTCGGGACTTCACTCCATCGCGGTTGCGCCAGTTCCATCTCGTTGCCGCACCGGTGCCCGAACCGGTCCAGGAACGTCGGGCGGTCCATCTCTCCGGCCGCGAGCGCCGTCACGGCGGCGACGAGGTCGGCCTCCGCTGGCGGTCTGGCACCGCGCGCCATCTCCCCGACCGCGGCCCGCGCCCGCTCCTCGCCTAGCTTCCGCTTCAACTGTTCAAAGAGCGTCGTCCACGCCAGGTCGGCGAGCACCGTCGGCTTGAGGCTGTCGCGGGCGAAGTCCACCAGCGTCCTTTGCACCCAGGTGTCGAACGCCGCCCTCAGGGCCGGCGGGTCGAGCGCCTTCCAGTCCCGGGCCAGCGCCGCCCGCGCCTCCGCGGCGAACCGCTGGGCGATCGCAGTCGTGAACGTCGCGGCGAACGTCTCGGCCTGTCGGCGGGTGGCGGTCGCCATCCGGTGCAGCCGCCAGATGACGCCGGGCAGCCGTCGCCAGCCGACTCGGGCGGGGTTGAGCGTCGGCTTCGGGTCGAGCGCCCGCCGCGGGTCGGCCTTCATCACCGCGAACGGATACTCGATCGGCGGGCGGACGTACTGCATCCGCGGCAGGCGGGACAGGTTGGCCATCGGCCGACCGGCGACGAGATCGAACGCCCCCCGCGAGCCGAGGGCCGGGTCCGGACGCGCGCCGAGGTCGCGGTTCATCGCCCCGAACCCACCGTCCGCCGCGACCAGCCGCTGCACGACCGCCCAGGTCATCGGCGTCGGCGCGGGCAGCGCCTCGCCGAGGCTGTACCGCGCCCAGACGGTGCCCGCCGGGTCGGCCGTCGCGCGGAGGTGTTCGATGACTTCAGCCCGCACTTGTTCGCGCTCGGCGGCGGACCCGGCGGTGATCGGCCGGGCCTGCAACAGGTGGAACGCCCCGCCGGCGAACGCCCACTCCACGTCGCTAGGCTCGCCGCAAAGTGATTCGACCCGACGGCCCAACTCTGCGAGTTGCGACAATTGATTGTCACTCAGACACGGTTCGCCTTGCCGGCCCGGGTGCCGTTCGACGACGGCCCCGGTGTCGCGGTCCAACCGAGATCGGTCGGGGGTGACTCTCCCGGAGACGACGGCCTCGCCGAGGCCCCGGGACGCTTCCACCGCCATCAGCCGGCCGGTCGGGTCTGTCGGGTCGCGGGTGAACAGCACCCCTGCAACCTCAGCGGGGACGAGTTGCTGCACCACCACTGCCATCGCCAAGTCGTCGGATATGCCGCGCTCTCGGCGATAGGCGACCGCTCGCGCGGCGTGCAGCGACTTCCAGCAGTGCTCGATCGCGTCGAGAAGCGGCTCGCCCCCCGCGACGCCGAGCCGCGTCTCCAGTTGGCCGGCGAAGCTGGAATCGGCACTGTCCTCGCCGACGGCCGACGACCGGACCGCGACCGGGCCGCCGCCGAGGCGGCGGTACGCATCGAGAACAGACTGCGCGAATGCCGGGTCGGAGCGGATGCCCGCGGCGTGCAGCCGGCGGTAGGCGTCGGTGGTGAGGACGAAACCGGGCGGGACGGGAAGCCCGGCGGCGGTCAGCCGGGCGAGGCCGGCGGCCTTGCCGCCGAGTAGCGCGGCGTCGGTGATCGCGTCGAGGAACAGCAGGTCGGGCATGGGTCCGGGGATCGGCTCCTGTCTGGTCCCCCTCTCCCCGCTGAGGATCGGTCGATAGGGGTGAGGGGTCTTCTTTCTTGTTCCCTCCCCCCTTGGGGGGGAGGGTTAGGGTGGGGGGTGGACGGGTCAACCAGCCGGTCACGTCGCCACAGACTCGTACAGCCCACCCCCCACCCGAACCCTCCCCCCCAAGGGGGGAGGGAACCAATCCACCCCTCACCCCCGGCCCCTCTCCCCGCTGGGGAGAGGGGAGAAAGAGGATCACTTCCGCTTCTTCAAGACGCCGTGTTCGTCCAGCAGCGCCCAGAGGCGGTCCCACACCTCGACCGCACTCGGCGCCGCGGCCCCGTTGCCGGCCCACGACTTCGCCACCGCGTTCAAGAGCGCCACCGCCTCCTCCTCCAGCGGCTCGGGGGCGCCGCCGCGCACCCGCGGCGGCGCCGCGCTCGGCTCCGCTTCGCGGCTAACCGGCGCGGTCTTGCGGAGCTGCTTCTCACAGTCCAGCGTGACGTTGCACAGCCGGTCGGCCTCGGCGTTCGCCTCCCGGCGGACATGCGTCAGCGTCACCCGGTCGAACCGCTTGCGCAGCGCCTGGGCCTCGGCGTACAACTCCTGCAAGTCGGCGTTCTTGACCCGGTACTCGCCGTTCATCTGCCGGACCAGCAACTCGCTGTCGCTGAAGACGGTCAGCACCTTCACCCCCTTCTCGGACGCCAGCTCCAGGGCACGCACCAGCGCGGTGTACTCGGCCACGTTGTTGGTCGCCCGTCCGATCGGCTCAGAATCCAGGTACGTGGCCTGGTTCGGCAGTCGGAGGACGACGGCGTAGGCGGCCGGGCCGGGGTTGCCGCGAGAGGCGCCGTCGATGTGGACCGTCGCGGTCGGTTCGCTCATGGGGTTCGCTCGCCGTAGAATGACCGGCATTGTAGTCGGAGCGGGGCGATGGATGAACGGTGGTTGGTCCTGGAGACGTCCGGCCGCGGCGGCCGGGTCGGGATGGCGGCCGGCGCGCAAGTCGTCCGGTCGGCGGCCCTGGACCCGGCCCGGCGGCACAACCGCGACCTGGCCCCGACCGCGGCGGCGCTGCTGGAAGCGGAAGGGATCAGGCCCGCGGAGCTGACCGGCGTCATGGTCAGCGTCGGCCCGGGGAGCTTCACCGGGCTGCGGGTGGGGGTGATGTCGGCGAAGGTGTTGGCGTATGCGACCGGCTGCCGGCTGGTGGCGGTGCCGACGTTCCACGCGATCGCCGGGCAGTCGCCGGCCGAGGCGTCGGTCGTCGAGGTCATCGCGGACGCCTTGCAGGGGCTGGCCTACTCTCAGCGGTTCCGGCGGGTCGGTGTCGAACAGTGGGAGCCGGCGAACGAGTTGCGGATCGAGCCGGCGGCGGACTGGGCAAGTCGGCTGACGCCCGAGTTGTGGGTGAGCGGCCCGGGGGTGGAGGTGTACGACCAATTCATCCCGGCGGCGGTGTCGCGTGTCCCGGATGCCGACCGGATGCCGGGGTTAACGGCGATTTACCAGGCGGGGTTGCGGCAGGCGCCGCTGACCGCGGCCGAGGTGATGCGGCTCGAACCGCTCTACCTGCGGCCCAGCTCCGCCGAGGAGAAGGCGGCCAGAGGACAGAAGTCAGAAATCAGAAGTCAGAAGTCAGAATGGCACTGACCTCTGACCTCTGACCTCTGACCTTTTACTTCATCCCGCCCGTCGTCGGCATCGGCTTCTCCGGCATCACCTGCGGCCCCGGGATCAGCGTGGACGGCGGGCCGGAGAACACCGGCGGGGCGGTGTACGTCGGCATCCCGCCGGAGAACGCCGGCGCCGGGGCCGGCGCGTACAGCGCGGTGTTCGTGTACGAGGTGCACGCGATCTCGCCGCCGGCAGGTCGGCGGTGAAGCT
>DASSAT010000040.1:0-5208 GCA_035699305.1 Fimbriiglobus sp.
GTCCCCGCCCCCCTTGGGGGGGAGGGTTAGGGTGGGGGGTGAAAGCGTCACCAGACCACTCGCATTGCTTCTGTCTCGTGGAGCTGACCCCCCCACCCTAACCCTCCCCCCCAAGCGGGGAGGGAACAAGAAAGAAGCCCTTCTCCCCCAAGGGGAGAGGGGAGCAAGTTGTCACGCCACCTGGGCGAACACCTCGGACACCTTCACCTTGCGGGCGTTCCACGCCGGCAGGGCGGCCCCGATCAGCCCGACCAAAAGGCCCAGGATCGGACCGTACACCAGGATCATCGGGTCGGACTTCCAGCTGTCGAAGAACTTGAAGTCGCCGCCGACCGTCTTGTTGGCCCAGCTGATGGCCTTCGGCAGGTAGAACACCGTCCAGGTGCTGAGCATCCCGCCGTAGACGCCGATCAGCATCGCCTCGCCAGCGATCATCGCCATCACCTGCCACGGCTGGAACCCGAGCACCTTCATCACCGCCATCTCGGCCCACCGCTCGCGGACCCCGATGGTAATGGTGATGCCGATCACCAGGCACATGATGACCACGATGGCCGGCATGATGATGACCTTCATCCCCCAGAAGATGTCCTTGAACGGCTCCAGGAACGACCCCATCGCGGCGCTGAACGTCTCCATCTTGACAGCCGGGGCGTTGAATGTGCCCGGCTCGTTGACGACCGCGGCCAACTCCTGGTAGGCGGCCTTGCTCGGCATCCGCACCCACACCAGGTTCAGGCAAAGGGCGGCCTGCGGGTGCTCCTTGCCGGTCCGCGCCTTGTAGTCGTCCATCTTGGCGGTCAGGTAGTCGTAGCGCATGGCCGCCGCCTGCCCGAGCATCCCGCCGGGCGGGAACGCCCCGACGATCCGGTACTCGAACTCGATGTCCCGGTGGCTCAGCCCGTACAGCTTGATCTCGTCGCCGATCTTCTTGTTGAGCATCTGCAGCCGGTCGTAGCCGACCACGACGTTCCGCTTGTCCTTCTGCACCTCGTCGATCGCCCGGCACAACTCGGCCCACTGCTCCTCGCCCAGCTCCTTCCGGTTGATGCCGTACTGGGTCAGCATCTCGTAGCGGATCGCCTCCGGGTCCAGGGCGAACAGGAACATGCTGTTCTCCTTGGTCGGCTTATCCTTGTCCAGGCTGCCGAAGACGAACGACCAGGTCATGAAGTTCTTATCGATGTCTTTCGGCCGGTTTTCGGGCCGGACCTTCTCCCGGATCACCTGCTTGAGTTCGTAGGCGTACCCGGGCGGCAGCCGGCTGGGGATGCCGTACTTCTCGGTCATAATGACCATCTGGGAGCCTTCCTTCTCCTTGGTGAAGTCGGCGATGACGGCGACGATGCCGTACAGGAAGGTAAGCATCCCGGTGAGGACGAACAGGGCGACGTAGGTCAGGGCGGTGCGGAGCAGGTTCCGCCGCAGGCTGCGGAAGACCAGCCCGCCGAGCTTGCTCGACTTGCCGACCGGGTCCGGGCTGTTCTGGGCGACCTTCAGCCCGAGTTCCATCGCGCCCAGGGCGGCGAAGAAGACCGGCAGGGTGGCGACGGCGAGCATCGTCAGGATGAACAGCAGCATGAACATGAAGAAGGCGGCGTACACCGCCAGCTCCAAGAGCGACGGGTCGGCGGCGAACGAGCCGGTGTACTGGCCGAGTTCGGGGGGCATGGGAGTTCCGATCGCCGGCGGTTAAGATTCACCACAAAGGCACAAAGGTCACACAAAGAAGACACAAAGGAAGACAGGGGCATGTCTTCTCTTTTCTTCTCTTTGTGTGTCTTTGTTGCTCTGCCGAAACCCTCGTCGTCGGGTGGCTCTGTCTTTAGCCCGAAGGGCTGGGAGTCCTCAGCCCGGGGCGCAGCCCCGGGGACGCGCCCCACCGGCGCCTAGCCCTGAAAGGGCGAGACAGCATAGCCGTGTGTCGCCCTTTCAGGGCTGCGGTGTGGTTGGCCTCCTCCCCAGGGCTGCGCCCTGGGCTGAGAACTCCCAGCCCTTCGGGCTGAAGACAGGGCCGTCACATCACGAACATTTCAACAAAGCATGTCTTTGTGTGACCTTTGTGCCTTTGTGGAGAATGCCTTTTGCCTTCCTTCGCCTACCGGGTCAGCGTCGGGACCGACGCCGCGTCGCCGTCCACCAGCCGGCCCTTCTCCAGGTGGACGATTCGCTGCGCCCAGGCGGCGGCGTGCGGGTCGTGCGTGACCAGGATGATCGTCTTGCCCAGCTGCGCCCGCAGGACCTCCAGCAGGTGCAGGGCGGTCTCGGCGGACTTCGCGTCCAGCGCCCCGGTCGGCTCGTCGGCCACCACGATGGTCGGGTCGGTGACGATCGCCCGCGCGATCCCGACCCGCTGGCACTGGCCGCCGGAGAGTTGCCCCGGCCGGTGGGACATGCGGTCGCTTAGCCCGACCAGACCCATCGCGGTCTCGACCTGCCGGCGGCGTTGTTCCCGGCTCAGCGGCAACAACAGCAGCGGCAGCTCGACGTTCTCGTAGGCGGTGAGGACCGGCAGCAGGTTGTAGAACTGGAAGACGAAGCCGACGTTGCGGGTCCGCCACCGGGCCAGTTCGCTCTCGGACATGGCCGAGATCTCCTGGCCGCCGACGCGGATGGTCCCCTCGGTCGGCGAGTCCAGCCCGGCGATGAGGTTGAGCAGCGTCGTCTTACCGGACCCGGACGGCCCCATGAGGGTGACGAACTCGCCCTCGCGGACGTCGAGGTTGAGGTCCATCAGCACGTCGATCCGCTCGGCCCCGCGGGTGAACGACTTGTACAGGCTGCGGACTTCAACAATGGCAGACATGCGGGCTCCAGGGTAAACCGCCGGAAGGCATTCACCACAAAGGCACAAAGGTCACACAAAGACACACAAAGGAAGGCATGCATCGGCTTCTTCTTTGTGTCTCCTTTGTGTGACCTTTGTGCCTTTGTGGTGAATGCCTTGTCTTCCGTCAGAGACCGGGAGTGGCGGTCGGTCTACTTCTTCTCGCCCTCGGTCATCGGCAGGAACGTCACCACCGCCCCCATCTCGGGCTTGAGGTGGGTGCCCGGGACTTCGCCCGGCGGCAGGGCCACCTTGACTCGAACCTTGACGGTGCTGTTGGCCCGGATGGCGATCGGCATGATCCGATCCAGCCGCCCCTCGTAGGTCCGGTCCTGGTAGGCATCCGCCCGGACCTTGCACGGCTGGCCGACCCGGAGCCGGGCGATCTCCCGCTCGGGGATTTCGAGCTCCACCTCCAGGTCCGCCAGGTCGGCCATGTCGCAGACCGCGCCGCCGCCGCTGGTGCTGGCCGAGAACGCCATCGGGTTGGCCAGGTTGCCCATCTCGGCCTTCTTGGTGAGCACCGTGCCGGTGATCGGCGCGGTGATCGTGCAGTTGTCCACCCGCCACTGGGCCTGGTGCAGCCGGGCCTCGGCCGCCTTCACGTCGGCGGCGGCCGCGGACACCTCGGCCTCGGCCGCCTTGAGCTTCTCCGGCCGGGCCCCCAACTTGAGCAGCGTCAGGTCGGTCTCCAGCTTCACCCGCCTCGCGGCCGCCGCCGCCACGTCGATCTGCGACTGCACCCACTCCCGGCCGGACCGCGCCCCGGTCAGCCCCTCCAGCCGGTTCACCTCGTCCTGGGCCTTGCGCTGCTGGGCGTCGGCCTCCTTGATCTGCGCCTCCAGTTGCTTGATCTCCAGGCCGCGGACGGACCCGGGCGGCGGGTTCGCGTTCCCCTGGAGGTCGGCGTACCGCTGCTCGGTCCCCTCCTTCCGCTGCTTCGCCGAGGCCAACAGCGCCGCCGCCTCGTCCCGGGCCGCCCGGTAGCTGGCGTCGTCGAGCTTCGCCAGCACGAACCCCTTCTCGTACCGGCCGCCCTCGACAAAGTTCAACTCGACCACCCGCCCGCCAACGTCGATCGGACTGACCGCGATCTGCCGGGCCGGGATCAGGTAGCCCTTCACCGGCGGGATCGCCACGGCCGCGTCCGCCGGCGCCGCGGCGGACGGCCCGGTCGCCCCGGCCGACGACCCGGCTGAGCCGGCGTCGCGGTCGGGGGCGTTCTTGTACGAGCGGACGGCGACCCCGGCCCAGGCGAGGGCCAGCAGCGCGCAGAGCACCCACGGCAGCCAGGACGTGCCGCCGCCGGAGGGCCGGCGGCCGAGTTGGGCGTCGAGCCGGATCTGCTGGACACGGTTGACGAGTTCGCCGTTGCCCGGCTCGGTCGGCCGGGCGGCGGTCGGGGCGCGGGGGTCACTCATGGGTCGCTCCGAACAGGGGGGCCAGCAGCCGCAGGCAGGCGCCGAGCATCGCCGCGCGGTCGAACGCGCCGGGGTCCACGGCGAGTTGACCGCTTAGTCCCTGGAACAGGGCCATGACGACCGACGCCAGCACCGCCGGCGGAATCGAGTGGTTGGCCGGCAGTGACGACACGATGTCACCCGCCAGGTGTTGCCGCCAACCGGCGTTGGCCGCGGCCAGTTTTTCCCGGTAGTCCTCACGGTGCCGCACCTGGGCCATGAACGTATGGACCAATGCGAACAGTTCGTGCTTGCCCGCGTCGCACTGGTGGTCGGCGGACAGCATACGGGTCAGCGCGTGCCGCAGGTTGTCCTGGGCGCGGCCGGTGCCGGGCTTGGGCGCCCCGTGCTTCTCGGCGTCGGCGATCGCCTCTCCGATCATCCGGGCCAGCATCCGGTCGAACACCGCCAGCAGGATCGCCTCCTTCGCCCGGAAGTAATACGTCAGTTGCCCGCGGGTCATTCCGGTCCGCTTCTCGATCCGGGCCAGCGACAGCCGGTGCAGCCCCTCCGAGGCGATGATCTCCGTCGCCGCCGTCACGATCTCGTCACGCCGGCGGCGGGCGACGGCCGAGTCCGCGGCCGGCCCGTTGGTGATACTTCGCTTCTGCCCGTTACGCATGAGCGTGATTTCTAGACCGATCAGACCACGCGGGCACTTTAGACCGATCGGTCTAAGCCGTCAACGGCAGCTTCCGGCCAGTCGGCACATTCTTATGTTCGGTTATACCTCGCCCACCTTACTTGGGTTGCGTAGGTTTCCGCGGCTGGCCGACCCGCACGTCTTAAACCCTGTCGGCGACGGCAAAACCGGTGAAATCGCGCCGGTCGGCGGTTCGATGATAAGACGGGGTGCGAAGCGGCCTACTTTCGTAGGGTGGGTCGAGTCTTCGAAGCCCACCGTCTGGCGGGTGGTGGGCC
>DASSAT010000041.1:0-4381 GCA_035699305.1 Fimbriiglobus sp.
GGCACCCGCTGGTACACCGGCGTCAACTCGATGTTCCTGTCGCAGCCGAAGGGCGCGACCATCACGACCGGCTTCTGCGACCGCGGGGTGGCCTCGGGGTTCCACACCGGCGGCCTACTCGTCGGGCTGGGCGACGGGAGCGTGCGGATGGTCAACGCGAGCATGACCCCGTTGACCTGGTGGTATGCCCTGACCCCGTCCGGCGGGGAAGTCCTCAACAACTGGTAACCCCGACCCGCTACGGCGGGGCGTGACGAACCAGACGGCCGGCCGTGTCGGGCGAACCGACGGCCGGCCGTCGTCGTTTCGGTGCGCTGTCCTGTCTCTGTTATAATGCGGCCCCGGAGCACGCGCCCCGCTCACCCGCCCGGCCCGTCGGCCCCGGAGGCTCGCATGTCCGCCGCGAAACCCCTGCCCGGCTACCGTTCGTACAAGGACCTGCCCCAGCTCGCCGGACTCTGCACCGTCGAAGAGGCGGCGCGGCCGGGCCTGTCCGTCGCGGAGTGCGTCCGCCGGCTCAAGCGGTTCCACTACGCCTTCAAGCGGCTGCACGAAATCCTGACGGCGCGGATCACCGCGGAGCCGATCTACGAGCTGAAGACAGGCTTCGCGCACCACGCGTACCTGTGCGCGGAGCACGTCACGGCGCTGCGGACGCGCGTCGGCGAGATGCGCGAGCCGCCGCTGGGGCTGGAGGACGTGCCGCACCCGGCCCTGGAGGCGTTCTTCGACGAGGTCCGGGCGGCACCGACGACGGAGGAGCTGCTGGCCGGGTTGTATGCCCAGGCGGTCGGCGCTCTGCTGGAGGCGATCGAGAAGTATCAGGCGGCGACGAACCCGTTAACCGACGCTCCAAGCCGACGAGTGTTGCGGTTTGCCCACCTTGAGTTGGACGACATGCAGCAGTTCGGGCTTTCGGCCGTCGGTGCCCTCGGTTTGCCCGACGGGATGCGAGAGTGGTTCACTACGATCCTCGACCCGTTGATCGACGCCGCCGGCGGACTGGACGGGGCCGCGGGCGGCCCACCCGTTGCCACGGGTGGGCTTGCGGTCCCATCTGATATGCGCCGCTACTCGAAGACGCCCTACGTCTACGACCCCGTTCCGAGGCGCGACGAGCGCTTCCAAGACCTGTGGAACCAGGGGGTCAACGCCGAAGCGTTCCTGTACAGCCCGGAGATGCCGGCCAGGGCGAAGGTCGTGATGATGCTGTACAAGCGGCTGCGGGAGATCGACGTGCCGGAGATGATGGCGTCGATCCTCGCCCAGACGCCGGGCAAGCCGTGGGGGTACTACCGGGACATGAGCCGGCAAGTGTGGGACGAGGCGCGGCACGCGATGATGGGCGAGGTCGGGTTCGTCGCGCTCGGGGTGGATTGGACGCAGGTGCGCGTCACCTGGAACTGGTCGCACCGGCTCAACACCGAATGCACGCCGATGGAGCGGCACGGCGTCCTGTACTTCATCGAGCAGGGGCTGATGCCGCGGACCGGCAAGCGGTACGAGTACGAGGTGGCGCACGAGTCCGGGGTGCCTTTGGCGGCGACGATCCAGGACTTCGACTGGGCCGACGAGGTGCTGCACAGCCAGATCGGCCGGCAGTGGTACGTCCCGGAGTTCGGCACGTTGCAGAAGGCGCTGGAGTACGGTGACGCGGCGTGGTCGCGGATATTAAGCAACTGGTCGGCGGTGAAGGCGCAGGGCTTGACGGCGCACGCGAACTGGTGGCCGGCGGTGTACGCCCAGGCGTGCGCCGCGGCCAGCGAGGAGCCGGACCCGAAGGCGCTGGCGTTCGCCGACACCTACGAGGGCACGCGAGCGGACCTGCAACGGGTGGCGGCGGAGTAGGGGTTAGCCGCGAGGCGTCAGCCGATCGCGGCGGCCACACACCAACCCCAGCCCGACCGCGGCCAGCGCCAGCACCGACCCCGGCTCGGGCACCGGGCTGACCCCCATCTCGAACTGGATCGTGGCCGATCCTCCCGGCGCGATCACCAGGTCCCACTGGTACGCCCCGGTCCAGTCGTTGTTGGCCATCGGCAGGCCGGTGTCATTCAGGTTCGTGACGTTGCTGTCCAGCAGCCCGACGTCCAGCGTGGGGGACCCGGACGACGCCTGGAAATGGGTCGCGGTCGTCAGCGGCCTGTACGTCCCGGACGTCCCCCCCCGGTGATCGTCATCCCGCTCAGGTCGCCGGACGCGGAGTTGCTGAAGTTCCCGGTGAGGTCGAAGTCGAGGTAGTGGTACAGCGACAGGGTGAGGTCGGACGTGGCCGAAAGCGGGTTGGTGATCGTCACCGTGTGGAGGACGGTCGCCGCCCCGGGCACGGTCCCGTCCTGCAACTGGAGTGTCCAGTTGCCGGTGAACCGCGTTACGCTGGCCGCCGACTCGGCGATGGCGTAGGTCATGGTGTCCGCGGACGCGCTGCCGCTGAGGGACACGGTGCCGCCGTCGGACCGGGTGTAGGTCCCGAGCGGCCGCTCCCGGGTGTCGCCGGCGACCCGGTAGAACAGCCATTGGGAGTACAGGTGGTTGGTGGTGGTCCCGCCCTCGGGGCGGAACGTGACGTTCGAGTATGTTGCGGAGTTCTCGTTGGTGGGCACGGCGTTGAGGGTGAACGTCGCGTTGCCGCTGGTCAGCGTGGTCTGGCCGCGGGCCGGTGACGCCAGCCAGGCGGTGGCCAGGGCGGCGAGGGCGAGGCGGACGAAGGGGACGCGCATCCGGCGGCTCCGTGGCGGCGACGGTTCGGGCTTGAATCGCTCCGAAGGTCGCGGGCACCAACCCTCGTCATGCGGAGGTTAGCTCGCCGATCCGGCGTGTCAACCGACGGGCCATTGACGGGGCCATACATTCCGGGCGTGGCGAACAGGAGGGACCGCGATGTCATCTCCCCCCGAACCTGTGCGACCCGGGCGATACCGCCATTTCAAGGGCGGCGAGTACGAGGTGCTCGGCGTCGCCCGGCACAGCGAGACGCGGGACTGGTACGTCGTTTACCAACCACTGTACGGCGACGGCGGGCTGTGGATCCGGCCGCTGGCGATGTTCGCCGAGACGGTGACGCACGACGGCCGAGAGGTGCCGCGGTTCGCATACCTCGGAGAAGCGATGGCACGCGGATGACGCGGATTCCAACGCGGATGGTCGCGGATCAAAGCAGGGATGGAAGACCGGACGTCAGGCCGTCCTTATCCTGGTTTCAATCTCTGTTTTCTGATCCGCGTTTCATCCGCGCTGGAATCCGCGTCATCCGCGTGCCATCGCTTGTAGCCCTCGCGTGATGCGCGCCGGCAGGAACGGCCCCTCGTACACCAGCCCGGTGTAGACCTGCACCAGGTCTGCCCCGGCGTCGAGCATCGTCCGCGCCGACGCCGCGTCGTCGATGCCGCCGCAGCCGACGACCGCCGCCCGGTCGCCGACCCGACGGCGGACCTCGGCCACCCGCCGCAGCGCCAGTTCGCGCAGCGGCCGACCGCTCAATCCGCCCTGCGGCAACTCTGGCCAGCCGGCCGTCGAGAGCGTATTCGTGGCGATCACCCCCGCCACCCCGGCGGTCAGTGCCGCGTCGAGTGCCGCCGCCAGATCGTCGCCGCTCAGCTCCGGGGCGACCTTCACCAGCACCGGCTTCGTGCCGGCCGCGGCCCGCACCGCCTCGACCAGCCGCCGCAGGTCGTCGGCGTTTTGCAGCGCCCGCAGTCCCGGGGTGTTTGGCGAGCTGACGTTGACGGTCACGAAGTCGGCGTGCGGGGCGACGGCCGCGGCCGCGTGCGCGAAGTCATCGGCCGCCTTCTCCGCTGGCGTGTCCTTGTTCTTGCCGACGCTCACCCCAATAGGGAACGGTAACGGTCCGAGTCGCGCCAGCCGCGCCGCCAGGGCCGCGGCCCCGTCGTTGTTGAAGCCCATCCGATTGACGATGGCACGCTCCTTCGGGAAGCGGTACATCCGAGGCCGTTCGTTGCCCGGTTGCGGTCGGGGCGTGACGGTGCCGAGTTCGACGAACCCGAAGCCGAACGCCCACCACGCCAGCGGGGCGACGCCGTCCTTGTCCATGCCGCCGGCCAGCCCGACCGGGTTGGGGAAGGCCAGCCCGAATGCGGTGACGGGCCGCGGCCGCGGCCGGGCGAGCACGTCATGAGCGAACCGGGATAGGAGTCGGGATCGGGACAGCAACGCGGCCGCGGTGAGGGCCAGTCCGTGCGCCCGCTCGGCATCGAGAGCGAACAGGAGCGGACGGATGAGCGAGCGGTAGAGCATGTCGTGAGATTGTAGCGACCCCCAAGATCACGGGGGGTCAGAAGGCGTTCACCACAAAGGCACAAAGGTCACACAAAGGAGGCACAAAGAAGACAGGCCTTCTCTTTCCTTTGTGTATCTTTGTGTG
>DASSAT010000042.1:0-26809 GCA_035699305.1 Fimbriiglobus sp.
CGAACTGCATAAGTGGTTCGCTGGCGACGGCGTCGTCTTCGTCGGCATCAACAGCCACCCGGCCGACGACTCGAAGGCGGTGGCGAAGCACGCGAAGGAACACGCGATCCCGTTCCCGGTCCTCAAGGACGACGGGGCGAAGCTGGCGGCCGCGTTCGCCGTCGAGCGCGTGCCGACCGCGTTCGTGCTCGACGCCGGCCGGGTGGTCCGGTACAAGGGCCGCATCGACGACCAGTTCAGCCCCGGCCTGCACCGGGCGAAGGCCACCACCCGCGAACTCCGGCAGGCGGTCGCGGCGGTCCTCGCCGGCCGGGAGGTGGCGACTCCGTTCGCCGAGCCGGCCGGGTGCCTGTTGACCCGCGAGCGCGAAGCGGTCGAGGCCGCGGAGCCGGTGACGTACCACAAGCACGTCAGCCGGATCGTCCAGGCGAAGTGCCAGGTCTGCCACCGGCCCGGCGAGGCGGCCCCGTTCTCACTGCTGACGTACAAGCAGGCGAAGGGCTGGGCGGACATGATCCGCGAGGTCGTCGCGCAAGGGCAGATGCCGCCGTGGCACGCCGACGCGCCGCCCGGCCACTTCGCCAACGACCGCCGGCTCTCCCCCGAACAGAAGAAGACGCTCCTCGCATGGGTGGACCAGGGCTGCCCCGAGGGCGACCCGAAGGACGCGCCGCCGCCCCGGGAGTTCCTGGAGGGCTGGCGGCTCGGCCGCGAGCCGGACGTGGTGCTGACCATGAACAAGCCGGTGGACGTGCCGGCGCAGTACCTCTACGGGCTGGCCGGGATGCCGTACCAGTACGTCCGCGTCGGCGAGCCGTTCAAAGAAGATACCTGGGTGCAGGCGGTGGAGGTCCGGCCGGACTTCCGCGCCGCGCTTCATCACGTCATCGCGTTCGTCGTGCCGCCCGGTCAGACGATTCGGGACGTGGCTGGCAAGGACTTCGGCCGCCACATGCTCGGCGCCTACGTCCCCGGCGACCAGCCGGTGGTCTACGCCGAGGGGCTGGCGAAGCTGGTGCCCAAGGGGTCGCGGATCGTCTTCGAGCTGCACTACACCCCCAACGGCCGGGTCGGCCAGGACCGCTCCTCGATCGGGCTGATCCTGGCGAAGAAGCCGCCGAAGATGGCGGCCATGACCGACGCCATCTTCACCGGGAAGTTCGCCATCCCGCCCGGCGCGGACAACTACAAGGTGACGGCGTCGCGGACCTACGACACGCCGGTGACGCTGATCGCACTGACGCCGCACATGCACCTGCGCGGCAAGGCATTCCGGTACGAACTGGTGACGCCCGACGGCAAGCGCGAGGTGCTGCTCAACGTGCCGAAGTGGGACTTCAACTGGCAGGTATCGTACCAACTGGCGAAGCCGCGGGCCTTGCCGGCCGGTAGCCGGATCGAGTGTACGGCATGGTACGACAACTCGGCGGCGAACCCGGTCAATCCAGACCCGACGGACAAGGTCCGGTGGGGGAACATGACCTGGGAGGAGATGATGATCGGCTTCGTCGAGTATATGGAGGAGCGGGAGGTGAAGTAGCGGCCTGCCGCGCGAACTCGGACGCGGTTTGCCGTCTCTATTCCGGTGAGCGTCGTCCCGATGGTGTAACTGACAGCACGCGAGCCTCCGGAGCTTGCAGTCCTGGTTCGAATCCGGGTCGGGATACTAGCAGTGGCCAGTGGCCAGTAGCCAGTGGTCAGTGTCCAGAAGAAGACAAGTCCTCTCTTCGCTGGCCACTGACCACTGGCTACTGGCCACTGCTCCTGTCCCCGGAGTGTGCCGGACCGCACGCGACTCTGCGGAGGTCGAAGACCAGGTTCGATTCCTGGCGGGGACACTGGTGTTGCGGTCACGGCCGCGGCGACTGGCCGGCGACCGCCTTCGCCGCGTGCCGCTGCTTGACGAAGTCCAGCAGTGCCCGGACCGGGGCCTCTCGCTCCAGGTCGCGCCCGACGTACAGCTGGCCGAACCGCTCGAGATACCCCGGGGTGTAGGCCGCGTCCGGTTTGGTCGGCCGCTCGTCGGGCTTGCGGATCGTGACGGTCAGCAGCGACCCCGCCTCCCCGCACGACCCCACGGCCACCACCTTCCCGGTGCCGGCCGCCTTCTTCCACTTCTCCCACTCGGCCCGGGTCTCCGCCTCCTGGCCCTTGGCGAGGCTCAGGTAGACGGACCCCTCGACCGGCTTGCCGTACTTGTAACTGCGCACGTCCTCCACCCGCACGAAGCTGCCCGCGATCTTGATCCGCTCGGGGGCGCCGGCGCTCGGCTCCAGCGCGACCTTGTCCACCACGACGTATACCGGCGGCGGTCCGCCCGCCTGGGCCGCGGCCCCGAACCCGACCGCGGCGGCCGTCAGGGTCATCAGGTAACGGGTCATCACACAACCTCCTCGTCGTTCTGGGTTCCCGTCCGGGAGACGGAGGCAGCGCCCCCGTCGCCGACGGAGTGGACCTCGCGGCTCCGCCGATTCCCCGCCCGGTGTGCACCCCGGCGCGGGCATTCGTCAGCCGCCACGAGCGCCAACTGAGGGAAGGGTATCCGGGTGTCTAGACACGGAAAAATTGTTTATACTTGGTTCCATCAACGGAATCGTTGTTTATGGGTGCGCCATGCCGAGCGGCCTGCCCTCGCTCTCGACGGATCAGGTGGCGGCGCTGGTGGAGCTGGCCCGGCACGGCAGCCTACGCGGGGCGGCGGCGGTCCTGCACGTCACCGAGCAGGGCGTCCGCAACCGGCTGCTGGCGCTGGAGGCCCGCCTGGGCGTGGCCCTCTACCACAAGCAGCGGGGCCCGCGCCGCGGCAGCCCGCTGACCCGGCACGGCGAGCTGTTCCTGCCGCACGCTCTGGCCTTCCTCGACCGTGCCCGCGAGCTGGGCGAGCTGTTCGCCGGCTGGGCGGGGCCGCAGGAGATCCACGTCGCCGCCACCCAGTACCTCATCCTTTACTGGCTGATCGACGTGATCCGCCGCTTCCACCGGGCGCACCCGCTGATCCGTGTGCGGCTGAGTACCCACACCGAGCGGGAGATCGAGGACGCGCTGTTGCGAGACCCAGAGCTGGCGCTGGGCGTCGCCGCCCCCTACGAGTCGGGCGGCGAACTCGACTACGCGCACCTGTTCTCCCTCGACTGGGGGCTGGTGGCGCCGCGGGGGCACCCGCTGCTCCGCCGCCAGCGGCTCGGGCTTTCGGACCTGGCCAGCGAGCCGCTGATCCTGTTCGAGCGCGGCTCCTCGGGCCGGCAGCACGTCCTGGACGCCTTCCACGGGTGCGGCTTGGCGCCGCGCGTCGAGCTGGAGGCGACGAGTACAGTGGTCGTCGTGCGGATGGTCGAGGCGGGGCTGGGCCTGTCGCTGGTGCCGCTGATGCCGGGCGGGGCGGTAACGAAAGGCCACCGGGTCGGCGTGCGGAAGCTGCCGCGTGTGATTCGGCCGATCCACTCGGGGCTGCTGACCCGCAAGGGCGAGCGCCCGTTGCCGGCGGCCGAGGCGTTCGTCCGGTTCCTCGGCAAAACGAAGGCCGGGGTCTAGTCCGGCCACGGAGTGACCGGACCACGAAATCACCCGACGAACACCCCGCCGTCGAACGAGGGGAAGGCGTCGAAGATCAGGCTGGCCGGCGGGCTGCCTTCGGCCGGGGTCCGCGCCCCGACGTAGGCGATCACCCGCGACCCGGCCCCCTCGCCGGACCCGACCACGATGTCCGCGAACCCGTCGGCGTCGAGGTCCTTCGCCGCCACCCGCACCCCGCCGCGGCTCGCCGTATCGCCGGCGAAGAAGTTGGCCAGCGGCACCAGGCTCCCCGCCGTCAGCAGTTCCCGACTGGAGAACGCCACCACGCGCGGCGCGCCGCCGGGGCCGGCGCCGACGATCACGTCGCCGAACTGGTCGAGGTCCAGGTCGCCGGCCGCCAGGAACACCCCGTTGCGCAGGGTCGGCTCGAACACGAAGAAGTCGGCGAAGAGCTTCCCCGGCCTCGCGGTCGCCAGGGTGCGGCCGTCGAACCCGGCGACCCGCGGGCCGCCGCCGAACCCCGCCCCGACCAGCAGGTCGTCGGCCCCGTCGCCGTTGAGGTCGCCGGCCGCGGCCCGGGCGCCGCCGCGGAAGTTCGGGTCGTCGATGCCGAAGAAGTCGGCGATCACCAGCTGGCCGACGCCGGTCAGCACCCGGACCCGCGGCCCGCCGCCCTCGTCGGGGGTGACGACGATGTCGTCCCGCCCGTCGGCGTTGTAGTCGCCGGCCGCCACGAACACCCCGCCGCGGAACGACTCCTCGAACGCCAGGAAGTCCGCCAGCGCCCCGCCGGTGCGGCCGTCGAAGACGCGGACCAACGGCAGGTCGCCCGGCCCGGCCCCGGCGATCACGTCCGGGAACCCGTCGCCGTTGACGTCGCCGAGCGCCACCCGCACCCCGCCGGTCAGCTGCGACGGGAACGCCAGGAAGTCGAACCGCACCGCCCCGACCGGGTCGTACACCTTCACCCGCGGCTCGAACCCGAAGTCGGCCCCGACCGCGACCAACCGGGCCGGCTCTGCCGGCACAAGTGGCGCCACCGGCGGCACCCCGGGCACCGGCTTCGCGATCACCACCGGCCGGTCGTCGGCCGTGGCCGCGAACCCGACCGACTGGACGAACAGGTCTCCCCCCACCGTCGAGCCGACCCCGAACGCGCCGCCGTCGGCCGACGCGATCGCCGTGACCGACAGCAGCCGGGCGCGGAGGTCCGAGTGCACCAGCCGGCCGTTGACGAATACCCCGAGCGTCTTGCCGGACTGCGCCACCTGCACGGTGTCCGGCGAGCCGTCGTTGCCGTCGGGCTGGTAGTTCAGGTCCACCGTGAGGCGGTAGGTGTCGGCAGCCAGCGCGTCGATCCCGTCGGCGTAGGCCGACACCCGGGTGTACCCCATCAGGTCGCCGAAGCTGGAGTTGCTCTCGGCGACGCTGTCGAGTTCGGTGTCCACGTCCGACGGCCCGCCGGAGACGAGCGACACGGCCACCCCGGCGAGCAGGTAGCCGGTTCCGTCGAACAGAAACCCCGGCCCGCCGGAGTCGCCGAACCCGATGGACGCCTCGTCCGCCCTGAGGCCCAACCCGGGGATGCCCAGCGACCGGCCCAGGGCGTCGTGCTGCGGGGTGCCGTCGTCGAAGTCGGCGACCAGGCCGAACCCCGGCGGGACGAGGAAGTCGTCCGGGGCGGTGCGGCCGGTGGTGTCGAACCGGTTGGACCCGAACCGCAGGTCGCCGGCGGTGCCGGGGATGCCGCCGCTGATGCCGGTCCCGGTCCGGCCGTAGCCGAGCATCAGGAACGACTGGCCGACCTCGCCGCTGCCGCGGTACAGGTCGAACCGCCCGGCCCCGGCCGGGGCGACGGCCGGCAGGAACAACATGGCCAGGTCGTCCTTGCCGGTGGCGCCCTGGAGCGACCCGGTCCCGCCGCGCCACCCCGGCCAGATGAGCACCTGGTCCACCGCGACCGGAACGTCCAGGGTCTGGGTGGGCAGGTGGAAGCGCACGGTGACGGGGGAGTCGGCGACGCGGTCGCCGTCCTCGTCCACGACGTGGGCGGCGGTGAGGACGTGGCGGCCGGTGTACAGGAGGGTGCCGGACCCGAGGCCGTCGTCGGTGAGCACCTCGACGACGCCAGCGAACGCGCCGGACGTCTCGGCCAGCGGCGCCTCGGCGAACGCCCCGACGATCGGGGTGAGGCGGTCTTCCAGGGGTTCGACGCGCAAGCGTGCCACGGGAGCGGCTCCGGGTGCGGCCCGCGGGCGAGGCCATCCCTCGAACTCCCGCGGGGGGTGATAATTGCGCGCGAACCGGTGGGCGAACCGGGTCGCGGGTTCTGTGTCCTTCAAGATACTAGACGATTGGACGCCGAGTCCCGATGGCCGGGCGGTTGCCTGCAAAGCAACTCGAAGTGGGTTCGATTCCCGCCGGCGTCTCTTTCCGGGCACTTACACCGAAACGCGGCCCGTGATAGGTGAGGCTCCGGGTCAGGCGCGGACTTCCACCACATCGCCGGCCCGCACCGCGTTCAGGGCCGCCAGGACGTCGGGTATCAGCGGCACCAAGTCCACGAACTGGTTGCTGACCCCGAACATCACCACGATCGCCACTCCGGCGGCTTGCAGATTCTGTTGGTGTTGGATGCCCTGGTCCACGGTCAGCAGCACCTCGAACCCGGCCGCCACCATTAGCCCCAGCAACTCGCCGTTCTTCTTGCCCGACCAGCCCTCCTGCGGCACCGTCCGGACGGCGTGCCCGGTCAACTCCCGTCCGAGCCGCTTGGGCACGCACTCGTCAAGCAGGACGCGCATCGGCCACCAGGGCTTGGGCCGCTAGTTGAAGGGCCGTGACCGCCTGGTCGCGTGAGACCGTCGGGAAGTCCTCCAGGAACACGGACAAAGGCTGTCCCCCCCCGAGGTAGTCGATGAGCGCGCGGAGGGGCACCCGGGTGCCGACGAAAACGGGCGTCCCGCCGAGGATGTCCGGGTCGCTGTGAACGACAGGCGGAACTGGGGTCATGGCCTCACTTCCTGCCGCGATTGTACCGACGAGACGTCACCTCATCGTATGCCGGCCATCGCTCCAGGTCTTCCGTTAGTCACTCTTCGGCGAGCTGTTGCTCGAAGTGCGGGTCGAGCTTGGCGCACTCGTGGGCGAGCCAGCTGCGTTCGAGCCGTTCGAGCTCGTCGCGCAGCGCCTCCTGCACGGCGCGGCTGCGGTTCGGGAAGCGCCGCTGTCTCACCAGCCGGTCGAGCCGAGTGAGGAGTTCCTGGTCGATGGTGACGGCGATCTTCGCGCTGTTCATGATGATCTCTGGGTATGATGATCCATCATACCCCAGGGCCGCCTGCGGATCGAACCCAACCTTGGGCCGATAGCACGCTTCGCAGTGGTCCGGCGGATCGATCCCAGCCCGGAGCGCGAGCGACGGGCGAGCCTCGCTCGTCGCTCGCGCTTAATATAGGCGGTGTTGCTGGGGTACCGTCTCTGTTCGCTACACCGCCGCGCGGCGGCCGGGTTTGGTCGTGGCGAGCTTGCTCGGCTCGGCACACGCCCCGGAGGTCGGCAGCAGCTTGTTCGGGCTGCACCGGTTCTCGGGGTTGAACGCGCTCCGCAACCGCACCATGAACGACAGGTCTTCCGGCGTAAACAGCTTCGGCATGAAGTCCAGCTTCTCCACCCCGATGCCGTGCTCGCCGGTCACGCTGCCGCCCAGACGGATGCACTCGTCCAGGATTTCGCCGCTCGCCGCCAAGACCCGCCGCACCTGGTCCGGGTCGCGCTCGTCGAAGAGCAGCACCGGGTGGATGTTCCCGTCCCCGGCGTGGAAGACGTTGGCGATCGCCACCCCGTACTTCTCGCTCACCGTCTGGATGAACCGCATCACCGTCGGCAGCTTCGTCCGCGGCACCACCCCGTCCTGCGTGCAGTAGCTCGGGTAGCCCAGCCGCCCGACCGTGCCGAACGCCGCCTTGCGCGCCTTCCACAACAGCAGCCGTTCGGCGTCGGTGGCCGCCTTGCGGACCTCGCGGGCGCCGTTCGTCTTCGCCAGCGCCTCGATCCGGTCCGCCTCCTCCTGGATGCCGGCCGTGGGGCCGTCCACCTCCATGATGAGCAGCGCCCCGGCGTCCAGCGGGAAGCCGAGCCGGAACGCCGCCTCCACCGACGCGATGAACTTGCTGTCGAGCATCTCCAGCGCCGCCGGCACGATCCCCGCTCCGATGATGTCCGAGATCGTGTTCGTGCAGTCGTCCACCGTCTCGAACACGCCCAGCAGCGTCCGGTAAGCCTCCGGGTTGCGCGTCACGCGCACCCACGCCTTGGTCACGACGCCGAATGTGCCCTCGCTGCCGACGATCACGCCGGTCAGGTCGTAGCCGGGCGTGTCCTCGCACGGGCCGCCGGTCACGACTACCCGGCCGTCCGGCAGCACGATCTCGACGCCGAGGACGTGGTTGACGGTGACGCCGTACTTGAGGGTGTGCGGCCCGCCGGAGTTGGTGGCGACGTTGCCGCCGATGGTGCACGCCCCCTGGCTGGACGGGTCCGGGGCGTAGTGGTAGCCGTGGGCCTTGAGTTGGTTGGTCAGCCAGACGTTGACCACCCCGGCCTCGACGACGGCGTAGCGGTCGCGGACGTTGACTTCCAGGATACGCTTCATGCGGGAGAGCGTAATCATCACCCCGCCGCCGACCGGTACGCACCCGCCGGCGAGGCTGGTCCCGGCGCCGCGCGCCAGGAACGGCACGTCCAGTTCGTTACACGCCTTGACGATCTCCACCACCTGCTCGGTGCTGGTCGGGAAGACGACGACGTCCGGCTTGTTCTTCTCGACGGTGAACCCGTCGCACTCGTACACGGCGAGGTCCGCCCGTGCGGTCAGCACCCCGTCGGGGCCGACGACGGCACGCATCCGGTCGATGACGCGCGGCACCTTCGCGGCGTCCACCCGCGGCAGGTCGTGAGCGTGGCCGAAGTGAATGGCGGTCGGGTTGGCAGTGGACATCAGGTAGCCCCAGAAAACGATCCGCAGATTACGCAGATTTCACAGATTAGAAGACAGAGAAGAAGGCAGAAGAGAGCAGAGTCCCAATCTCATTCTTCATCTCTTCTGTCTTACTAATCTGTGAAATCTGCGTAATCTGCGGATCACTTCTTATTCGGCGTCGGGCCGGAAGCGTTCCTCGGCCCACGGGTCGCCGCGCATGTGGTAGCCGCCGTGGTCCCAGTTCTCCCAGAAGCCAGGGCGGTCCGCCTCCAGGAACTCGATGCCGCGGACCCACTTCGCACTCTTCCAGGCGTACAACCGCGGCACCACCAGCCGCACCGGGTAGCCGTGGTCGGGCGTCAGGGCTTCGCCGTTGTGCGTCAGCGCGAACAGGCAGTCCTCGGCGAAGAAGTCCGCCACCGGCAGGTTCGTCGTGAACCCGTACTCGCAGTGGACCATCACGAACTTCGCGGCCGCCGACACCGTCACATGGTTAAGTAGCTCTCGCGTCGGGACACCTTCCCACAGGTTGTCGAGCTTCGACCAGCGGGTGACGCAGTGCATGTCGGCGAACACCTTCGCCCGCGGCAACGCCTGGAACTCGGACCAGTTAAACACCTTCACTCGGTCCACCAGCGGCACCGGGAAGACGGCGAGGTCCCACGTCGCCGGGTCGAACGTCGGCACCTCGCCAGCGTGCAGCACCGGCCACTTGCGCGTCAGCGCCTGCCGCGGCGGCAGCCGGTCCGCCCGCCTGGTGTCCGGGCTGATGATCGCGTCATCACTCATGAATCACCAAAACCGATTCACCGCGGAGGGCGCGGAGGGCGCAGAGAGAAGACAAGAGAGTTGAGTTCAGAAAACCATCTTGTCTGTCTTCTCTCTGCGCCCTCCGCGCCCTCCGCGGTGAATCCTCAGTAGTGGAGTCCGCTCCGGCGGACGTGGACGGTGGGCCGGCCCTCGTGCTGCACCGCCCCGCCGACCACCCGGCCGACAACGAGGGTATGGTCCCCGGCGTCGAGGTGGCCGACCGCCCGGCAATCCAGCCACGCCAGCGCCGCCGCCAGCACCGGGGCGGAGCTATCGGGGCGGTGGACCTCCAGCCCGTCGAACGCCAGTTCCCCCTCGTCGAACCCCTTGCCGAAGTGGGCGACCAACTGTTTCTGCCCCTCGGCGATGACGTTCACCGCGAACGGTGCGCCGTCGGTCAGCCAGTCGAGCAGGAATCGCCCCTTGCGGACGGCTACTGTTATCTGCGGCGGGTCGAACGAACATTGCTGCACCCAACTGGCCAGCATCCCGGTCTCGCGCCGGCCGTGCCGAGCGGTCAGCACGAACAGCCCGCTCGGGATGCGGCCTAGCGCCGCCGCCCACGGTTCGGCCTCCGCCGCGTGTGTGCCCATACGGATGCCCCTGGGACCGCGGCCGTCCCGGCCGCTCTTGCTACCCAAGGCGAAGCGCCGTTGGGTAATACCTCCGGCTACTGAACGGCCCGGCAAGAGCGGCCGGGACGGCCGCGGTCTCAGGGAATGCTACCGACCCTACCAACCCCCCGGCAACGCCACCCTCATTCAAGTTGGGCAAACCTTGCGGTCGATACCGATCGGGCGGGCCGGAGCGCGCCCGCGTCCGAACGCCGGGGGTGCCATGCGCGGTTCGACTCAAGTTCCTCGCCGGTGGGGCCGATGGGTGGTCGTCGGGACGGCGGTGGCCGTCGTCGCCGGCTGCTCCCGCCAGCACTTCCGCGAGCGCGCCGACAAGGACATCGAGGGGGTCATCAGCCAGAAGAACATCTTCCCCGACTGGAAGGTGGAGAACTGGCACGTCTACCCCGACCCCCGGGCGCGGTTCGCCGACGCCCCGGACGCGCACCCGGACTTCCCGCCGTACCCACCCGACGACTACGCCGCCTGGGTCACCGCGCCCAACCCGCAGCACCCCGGCCGCGGCGGCGCCGGCCGGTACGAGGGCACCGGCTACCTCGACAGCCTCGCTGCCTGGGACGTGCAGAACCGGGCCGAGGACACCGCCGAGGAGCAGCGCGAGAAGGAACCCCCGACCGGGGGGGTCGCGCCGACACCCGGCCCGGAGTCGAAAGATACCCCGGACACCCCGGCGGCCGCGGCGGTCGCCGGTGGCACGGCCAGCTACCTGCAAGTGTTCGCCAGCCAGGACCGGCCGTTCCGCATCCGCCTCGACCAGTCGGTCGAGCTGGCCCTGTTCAACAGCCGCGAATTCCAGGACCGCCGCGAAGACCTGTATCTGGCCGCCCTGCCGGTCACGCTGGAGCGGTACGGGTTCGCCGCCCAGGCGTTCGCGTCCGAGCGGATCATCCGCGAGTCGATTGGCCGCGACGTGCCCGGCGGTGGCGGCGAGTTCTGGCGGATCAACACCGACGCCGGGTTCAACCGCACCTTCGCCACCGGGGCCGAGTTGATGGTCCGGCTGGCCAACCAGATCGTCATCGACCTGTCCGGCCCCAGCCCGCAGACGAGCATCTCGAACCTGAGCCTGACGTTCGTCCAGCCGCTTTTGCGCGGTGGCGGGTACGCCGTTACCCTGGAGGCGCTCACCCAGGCCGAGCGGACCCTGCTGTATGCGATCCGGTCGTTCGCCCGGTTCCGCAAGGTGTTCTACGTCGCCCTGACCGGGGTCGTCGGCACCGGTGGCGGGGGCGGTGGCGGCGGGGCCGACTACACGAACAACCCCTACGGCCTGCAAGGGCTCTCGACAAACCTCGGCCGCGGCATCGGCGCCAACCTGACCGCCCGACCGACCGGCTTCCTGCCGACCATCCTCCGGGCCGCCAGCCTGGCCAACGAGCGCAAAAACGTCGCCGCCCTGGAAAACTTCCTGCTGCTGTTCCAGAACCTCAAGGAGGGCGGCGGGGTGACGGACCTGCAAGTCGCCCAGGTCGAACAGAACATGCTCCAGAGCCGCAACACTGTGCTCACCCTGGAGCGGCTGTACCTGGATAACATCGACTTCTTCAAGCTGCAACTCGGCGTTCCGGGCACGGTTGCGCTGGAACTGGACGACACGCCGATGCGCCCGGTCCGCCGGCACTTGCAGCGGTTCGACCAGCTCTACCTCCAGATGCACGAGCTGGCGCAATTGCTGGGCCGCTACGACCCGAAGGTTCCCCCGCGGGAGTTCCGCGAGCAGGCCGGGCGTCTTCTCACCGAATCTTCATTGGCCCGGGGGACCACGTTCGCCCAACAATACCAGAAGACCGCCGAGGACCTCCGCCGGCTCTCCGACGACGCCTTGGCCGGGCAACTCGCCAACCTGCTCGCCCAACGGCGGAAGCTCCTCGATGCCCGGGCCGGCCGGCTGTTGAAGGGACAGCCCGAGACCCCGGAGCAGACGGCCGAGGCGGACGCCGTCGAGAGCCGGATCGACCGGCTGCGGTTCGAGCAGGCGCTGCGGCGGTACGAGGACCAGCCGTGGCGGGGCCAGCCGGCCGACCGGGCCGCAGTCGAGCAGGCCAACCTGTTCTCGGCCGCGTTCCAGGCCGGGTTCCTGGTCGCGGCCCAGATCCGCAACGAGCGGATGGAGCGGCTCCGCACCGGCTGGCCGGCCCTCGCTCCGTTGACGGTGGACGGGGTGGACCTGCTGGGGGTGCCCTACGACGAGGCGACGGCCCGGGTGGCGCAGGCGGCACTGGTTAACCGGCTCGACCTGATGAACGCACGGGCACAGGTGGTGGACTCGTGGCGGCAGGTGACGGTGGCGGCTAACGCCTTGCAAGGGGTGTTCAACGTCCGCTATGATCTAAACACCACCACCCCGCGGGACGAGGCCGCCACCTTCGGGTTCGCGGGAACCCGAACCCGCCACACCGTCACCCTCGACCTGGAGCCGCCCTTCGTGCGGCGGGCCGAGCGGAACCAGTACCGGGCGTCGCTGATCGGCTACGAGCGGTCGCGCCGTAACCTGATGGCGTTCGAGGACAACATCGTCACCGATGCCCGGGTGGACTTGCGGCAGCTGCGGCAGTTGGCGGTGACGTACAAGATTCAGCAGCGGGTGGTCGAACTGGCCTACGCCCAGGTGGACAACGCCCGCAGTACCCTCCTGGCCCCGCCCGACCCGACGTCGGCCCGCGGGGCGGCCGGCGAGGCGGCCGCCCTGACCCAGCAGCTGCTCACCGCCCAGCGGTCGCTGCTCGGTTCCCAGAACGACCTGTATCAGGCCTGGCTCAGCTATAAAAGCCTGCGGATGAACCTGTACCTCGATCTCGAACTGCTGACTCTGGACGCCCGAGGGATATGGATCGATGAGCCCCTCCCACCACACCCCACCGACGGCCCCCCCGGACGCGACCCCGGTCCACCTGAGCCCGGCGTCGGCCAACGGCCACCCGACCCCCGCCCCGCACCCCCACCCCCCCGCTAGGCCGCGCCGCGGCCGGCGGTGGTACGCCTGGGGCGCCACCCTGGCCACCTTGGTGGTCCTCGTCGGCGGGGCCGTCGCCCTGGTTCCGGCGATTGGGTCCGCCCTGCACATCCCCGGCCTGGCGGGCCTGTTCACGTCCAAGCGGCCCGACCTGATCCTCCACAAGGTCAAGCCGGAGTACCTCCAGGTGACGGTGGTCGAGCGCGGCACCCTGGAGTCGTCCGAGAACAAGGACGTGGTCTGCCGGGTCAAGGCCGGCTCCCGCGGGGCGTATGCCACCACCATCCGCTGGGTGATCGACGACGGCACCCTGGTCAAGAAGGGGCAGATGTTGATCGAGCTGGACGACTCCGCCCTCCAGGAGCAGCAACGCACCCAGTCGATCGCCGTCGAGAAGGCCAAGGGGGAATACCTCAAGGCCGACTCCGACCTCATCATCGCCGTCAAGATCAACGACTCGGACATCGCCGACAAGCAGGCCAAGATGGCGGTCGCCGAGTTGGACCTGGACAAGTACCTCGGGGTCCGGGCCGATCCGGAGCTGAACCCGCTGGGGGCGCTGGCCGGCGCCGGCGCCTCCCTGGAGGAGCGGGGCGAGTACCGCAAGAGCCTGGAGGACCTGACCAGCCAGCTCAAGCTGGCCCAGTCCGACCAGGAGGCGTACCGGGACCGGGCGGCGTGGGCCGAGCGGTCGGTGAAGTTCGGCTACCTGACGCCCAGCCAGGCCAAGGTCGAGCAGTCCAAGCTGGCCAGCGGCGACGACAAGGTGGCGTCGCTCCTGAAGCAGATCTACATCCTCCAGACGTTCACCCGGGAGCGGGAGCTGACCAACTACCGCGGCGCCCTGGACGTCGCCCGGTTCAACCTGGAGGGGGCGTACAAGCAGGCCGAGGCCAAGCTGGCCCAGGCCGAGACCACCCGGCGGACGGCGTACTCGGTCTACCAGCAGGAGTTGGAGAAGCTACACGAGATCGAGGAACAGGTCCGCGAGTGCCGGGTCACCGCCCCGCAAAGCGGGATGGTCATCTACTACCGCGAGTCCAGTAGCCGCTGGCGCAACGACAGCGAGGGGATCATCCAGCAGGGGGCGCAGGTCAAGGAGGGGCAGAAGCTCATCCGCATCCCCGACCTGACCCGGATGCAGGTCAACACCAAGGTGCACGAGGCGATGGTCTCGCAGGTCCGCGGCGACGACCGCCGGTCCACCGGGTTCTTCGACAGCGTCCGGGCCGGGTTCCTGATCGGGATCGACCCGTTCGCCCGGCTGGCGTCCCAGTCCGACAGCGCCATAGCCATCCTCCGCGACGAGTACCGGGACCGGGAGTATGTGCTGGCCGAGCGCGGCCAGTCGGCCCTGGTCCGGGTGGACGCCTTCTCGGAGCGGCAGCTCAAGGCGCACGTCCGGTCGGTGGCCGCCGTCTCCAGCATGCAGGACTGGGCGTCGGCCGACGTCAAGGTGTACCAGACCCTGGTGACGATCGACGAGCCGCTGGAGGGGCTCAAACCCGACATGAGCGCCGAGGTGACGATCATCGTGGACCCGCCCAAAGAGCCGGTGCTATGCGTGCCGCTCCAGGCGGTGGCTGGCGGCGCCGAGGGGGCGGACAAGCGCAAGGTGTTCGTCATGACCCCAGACGGCCCCAAGGAGCGGGAGGTGGTGCTGGGGGTGTTCAACGACCGGATGGTCGAGGTCAAGTCGGGCCTGGCCGAGGGGGACGAGGTCGTCCTCAACCCGAAGGTGCTGCTCGGGGAGAACGCCAAGACGCACGAGCCGGCCCCCCCGGCCCCGCGCCGCGGCGGCCCCGGAGCCAAGGGGTTCAAGGGGGACAAGGGCGGGATGAAGGCTGGCGGCGGCAAGGCCGGCGGCAAGGCCGGCCGGAAGGGCGGGAAGGCTCCCTCGGACAATAATGGTCAATAGCCTGATGCAACCTGGCGAGCGGGGGGCGTTAGCCCCCTGTTAGCGATTCAACAGGGGGCTAACGCTCCCCGCTCGCTAGGTTGAACCGTCGTCTCTCACCGACTGAGTTGCTCATGCCGGCCATCGTTCAAGTCATCGACCTGGTCAAGCACTACTACATGGGGGACGTGACGGTCCAGGCCCTCAGCGGGGTCAACCTCGCGTTCGACGAGGGGGACTTCGTCGCCCTGATGGGGCCGTCGGGGTCGGGCAAGTCCACCCTGATGAACGTCCTCGGGTGCCTGGACCGGCCGACCTCGGGGCAGTACGTGCTCCGCGACCAGAACGTCGCCGACATGACCGACGACGAACTCTCCGAGGTCCGCTCGACGTACTTGGGGTTCATCTTCCAGGCGTACAACCTGCTGCCGCAGTACACGGTGGTGGAGAACATCGAGATCCCGCTCTTGTACCAGGGGGTGCGGCTGGACGAGGACACGCACGCCCGCTGTGTGGCGCTATCGGAGATGGTCGGGCTGGGCGACCGGCTGGACCACCGGCCGGTGCAGCTCTCCGGCGGCCAGCAGCAGCGGGTGGCGATCGCCCGGGCGCTGGTCAACGACCCGCAACTGATCCTGGCCGACGAGCCGACCGGCAACCTGGACAGCCGGACGTCCGACGAGATCATGCACATGCTCGCGGACCTGAACCGGGCGGGCAAGACGATCATCATGGTGACGCACGAGAACGACATTGCCGCCTGGGCGCGGCGGGTGGTCCGGATGCGGGACGGGATGATCGAGTCGGACGAGCGCAACGACACGGTCAGCTTCGCCGAGATGCGGTAGCAAGCAAGCCCACCGATGGCAATCGGTGGGCTTCCGAGAGACACATGGGACTGAACATCTTCGACATCCCGCCCGCCCCGACCCCCGGGGCGGCCGGTGGACTGGGGCTGACCAAGCTCCGCCGCAGCGTCGGGCTGGCGGTGCGCAGTCTGTGGCTGCACAAGCTGCGGGCCGCGCTGTCGGTGCTGGGCATCGTCATCGGCACCAGTGCGGTGATTGCCCTGATGGCGTTCGGCCGCGGGTCGATGCAGGACGCGCTCAACGACATCAAGCGGCAGGGGGCGACCAACGTCATCGTCCGCAGCGTCAAGCCGACCGACGACTCGAGCACCGGGTCGCGGTCGTTCGTGCTGACCTACGGGCTGAAGTTCGCCGACCTGGACCGGTTCGCGACGTTCGGCGACTCGCTGGTGCGGGTCGTGCCGATGCGGGTGTTCATGTCCGAGGTCCGCTACCTGGAGCGGATGGACCCCAAGGGCCGGCTGGTCGGCACCATCCCGGAGTACACCGAGGTCAACAAGCTGGCGCTGGCGCGCGGCCGGTTCCTCACCCACGAGGACGAGCGGGCGATGGCCAACAACTGCGTCCTCGGGTCGGCCATCGCCGACAAACTCTTCCCGTTCGAGGACCCGATCGGCCGGACGGTGATGATCCGGGACAACCGCTTCCTGGTGGTCGGGGTGTGCGCCGACCGGATGCCGACCGGCGGGTCCGGCGGCAGCCAGGCGGCCGAGGACTTCAATCACGACGTCTACATCCCGTTCAACACCTGCCGCGCCCGGATGGGCGAGGTCGTCTACATCCGGGCGGCCGGGTCGCGCAGCGCCGAGAAGGTGCAGATCAACCAGGTGACGATGACGGTGGACGCCGACTTCGAGACCAGCGAGGGCCGGCAGAAGGTCCGCGCGCTGGGCGACGCCATCCGCGACATGCTCAAGCAGGACCACATCAAGGACGACTGGGCCTTGACCGTACCGCTGGACCGGCTAGAGGAGGCCGAGCGCGCCCAGAACCGGTTCACCAGCCTCCTGGTGCTGATCGCGTCGATCTCGCTCCTGGTCGGCGGGATCGGGATCATGAACATCATGCTGGCCACCGTGACCGAGCGGACGCGGGAGATCGGCATCCGCCGGGCGCTAGGGGCCAAGCAGAAGGACATCATCAGCCAGTTCCTGGTCGAGGCGGTGGTGCAGACGACGGTCGGCGGCCTGACCGGGGTGGTGATCGGGCTGGCGATCGTCTTCGGGGCGCCGCCGCTGTGGCGGCTGGTGGCCGGGTCGAACCTGCCGGCGCAGTTGAGCTACTGGTCGATCGTGCTGTCCGTCGGCGTCTCGATCCTGGTCGGGGTGATGTTCGGCCTCTACCCCGCGTGGCGCGCCGCCCGGCTCGACCCGATCGAGGCGCTGCGGCACGACTAATGTAGTCCGCTCGCTCCGCGAGCGGTCTTCGAAGACCGCTCGCGGAGCGAGCGGAGTACATTCCGCGCAAGCTTCCCTATCTCCCGCGTCCCCCCGTGGGCAAGGCGAGGGGCCTTGCCCGGTTCCGCTGACGGGCCTCCGTCCCGGGTCACACCGGGGCGGGGGTTCCGTGCCGTCGATGCACTTCCGGTAGCCCAGCCGGCCACGTCTTCGCTAAGCTGACCCCACAGTCCTTCCCCGAGGTCTCCCATGCTAGGAACGCGGATGGCCGCCGGGCCGTTCCTGAGGCGGGTCGCCGACGAGTTGCTGCGGCTCGACCCGGCCGAGGTGCAGGCGCTGGCGGACGTGATGTTCGAGACGTACCGGGCCGGCCGGCTGATCTTCGTGATCGGCAACGGCGGCAGCGGGTCGAATGCCTCGCACTTCACCGAGGACATCGGCAAGGGCACCCTCAAGCTCCCCGACGACCTGGCGAACGACGCGAAGAAGCGGTTCCGCATCCTGAGCCTGACCGACAACACGCCATACATCCTCGCCTGGGGCAACGACGAGGGCTTCGAGCGAATCTTCGTTGAGCAACTGCGGAACCTGGCCTCGCCGGGGGACCTACTGATCGCCATCAGCGGGTCCGGCAACAGCGCGAACATCCTGGCCGCGGTCGAGTGGGCCGACCGCCACGGACTTTCGACGTTCGGCTGCACCGGCTTCACCGGCGGCAAGCTCCGCGGGCTGGCACAGAAGGGCTTGCACGTCCCGCTGGACGACATGGGCATCGTCGAGACGCTGCACCTGGCCGCGTTCCACTGGGTCGTGGACGACCTGCACCGGCGCATCTCGATGTAATCCCTGGGACCGGAGCCACTTATGCCCACCGACCCCGTGGACCTGTCGCGCGTCCGCACCATCCCACTGACGGTGCGGCCGAACAAGGTGTCGCTGACGAAGTTCGCCAGGCCCCCCCGCAAGGGTCAGACCGCGGCCGAGTTCCTGGCCGGGCTGCCGCACATCCTCGCCGGTGACGACTTCCGCGCCGTGGCGCAGGCGGTCGCCGACGCGCACAAAAACGGCCGGGCGGTGGTCGTCGGGTTCGGCGCCCACGTCATCAAGTGCGGCCTCTCCCCCGTATTGATCGACCTGATGAAGCGCGGCATCGTCACCGCGCTGGCGACCAACGGCTCCGGGGCGATCCACGACTTCGAGCTGGCGCTGATCGGCGAGACGTCCGAGGACGTGGCGGCCGGCCTCAAGGACGGCACCTTCGGCATGGTGAAGGAGACCGGCGAGCTGATGCACACGGCGATTAGCCGCGCCCTGGACCGCCCCGACGCCGGGCTGGGGTCGCTCTTCGGCGAGTACTTGGAGGAGATCGCCGCGCCGAACCGGGACGTGAGCCTGGCGGCGACCGCCCGGCGGCTCGGGGTGCCGTTCACGGTGCACGTGGCGATCGGGACGGACATTATCCACATGCACCCCGGGGCCGACGGAGCGGCGATGGGCCGGGCGAGCTTCAACGACTTCAAGCTGTTCTGCGGGGCGGTGTCGAAACTCTCGGGCGGCGTATACCTCAACGTCGGGTCGGCGGTGGTGATGCCGGAGGTGTTCCTGAAGGCGTTCACGGTGGCGCAGAACCTGGGGGCGGACCTGTCGGAGTACACGACGGTGAACCTGGACATGATCGCCCACTACCGCAGCGGCGAGAACGTGGTCCGCCGCCCCGCGTCGGTGGCCGGCAAGGGCTACACGCTCATCGGCCGGCACGAGATCATGCTCCCGCTACTGGCCCAGGCGGTGTTAGAATTGCTGGATTGAGGAGGGTCGAAGTCGTGTTGTACCGTGTCCCGCTGGTATTCACCCCGCAGCCGGAGGGCGGCTACACCGTGACCTCGCCGGTGCTGCCGGAGTTGCTCACCGAAGGCGATACGCTGGAGGAAGCGCACGCCAACGTCCGCGATGCGTTCGAGGCGGTGGTCGAGTTGTACGCTGACCAGGGCCGCTCGCTGCCGGCCCTGATCTCACTGCCCGCGTCGGGCGAGGTCATTTGGTCCGAGGCGTTGGTAGGCAGCCCATGACGTACCGAAAGGCGGCACGGAAGCTGTCGGCACTGGGCTGCCGCGAGGTGCCACGCGCGGGCGGTGGCTCACATCGCAAGTGGCACAATCCCACCACGAACCGCTCGACGGTCGTCCCGGATTGGGGAGGTCGTGACTTGAAGATGGGTACGGTGCGCGCGGCGGTTCGACAGCTCGGCATCGACTGGGCAGCGTTCGAGAACGCATAGACGGTGCCGGGACTCTTGTCGGTCGGGCCTCGAAGACTCGACCCGACCGACAAGACTGCATTATGATGTGGAGACAGCGGAGGGACCAATGATCCGACAGCCTGACGTGACCCTGGCGGACCTGTACGAGTCGGACGAGACGGCGTGGCTGGACGCCACGGCGGACCTCATCCGGCGTGGTGCATACCGGGAACTCGATTACGCCCACCTGGAGGAGTACCTAACCGACATGGCCAGGCGCGATCGCCGGGAAGTCGAGAGTCGGCTGGTCGTCCTCATCGCTCACATCCTGAAGTGGGTCTACCAGCCGGACCAGCGGACGCGCGGCTGGCAGGGCACCATCGTCGAGCAGCGCCAGGAGTTGTCTCGGCTGGCAGCCCGGGGGGTGTTGCGGAAACACGCGGAGGCGGTGTTGGCCGAGATGTACGCGGAAGGCGTCGAGCGGGCGGTCGCGGAGACCGGCTTGCCGGCCCAGTCGTTTCCCGCGGGCTGCCCGCATTCCCTGGAGCAGCTGCTGTCATTCGACCCGGCGGCGGAGTAGGCAACACCTGTCACGGCAGCCGGTCGATCAGGTCCAGGGGCATCAGGCGGACCGCGGGGACGATCATCACGAACTCACCGACCGGCCGCAGTTCCCAGAGGTGGTTGACGTTCCGCACGTCGGGCTTCTCGCTCAGGTACGGCCGGCCCTTGCCGCCGTTGGCGTCCAGCACCGTGCCGTTCACCTTCGACCAGATCATGTACCGCTCGCCGACCTTTGCGAGCACCCACAGGTGGTTGACGTTCGCCGGGTCGGCGGCCCGGGGGTATGGGTTGCCTTTGCCGCCGTTGGCGTCCAGTGCCATCCCGTCCACCCGCGACACGAACATCACCGCGTCGCCGACCGGCCGCACCGACCAGAGCAGGTTGATGTTGGCGGGATCGACGGCCTGTTGCAGGTAGACCTTGTCTCGTCCCCCCGCCACGTCCAGCGCGACCGGCAGGCCGGCCTCCAGCGGCGTGAATCCGGGCGGCACATACTGGGCCGCTCCCGGCCGTCTCTTCTCGGCGAACGACATCGCCGCGAACACCCCGACGACGAGCAACGCGACCGCGGCCAGCATCTTCATGACAGCCTCCTGACCGAGCCGCGACCGTCAGGGAGCGGTCCGGGCTGAACCGCTCCCTGACGGTCGCGGCTCGGATGATAGGAACCCGACGTTACGCTTTTGCCGGCAACTCCAGCCGGAAGCACGCGCCGACGCCACCGTCGGCGACGCGGTAGCTCAGCGTGCCGCCGAGTAGGTCCGCCCAGTGCTTCGCCAGCGCCAGTCCCAGGCCGGCGCCGCCGGCGGTGGTGTCCGCGTCCTTGCCGCGGCGGAACGGGCGGAAGATCGTTCCCCGCTCGCTCGCCGACACGCCGGGGCCGCGGTCCTCCACCTCCAGCAAGAGCATCCCCCGCTCGCCGGGCTTCGCCCACACCCAGATGCGGCCGTCGGCCGCGTCGCGGGTGTACTTGCGGGCGTTGTCCACCAGGTTGCCGAGCACTTGCGCCACCATCCGCGGGTCGGTCGTCACCATCTGCTCCGGCGGCAGCGTCGAGACCACCGCCAACTCCTTGCCGTCGGCGGCGCAGCGGTCGGCCCACGTCTGGCGGACCTCCTCCAGCAGTTCCGTCACGCTGGTCGGCTGCCGGTGCGTCTCCACCGACCGCCGCTCCAGCCTGGCGAAGTCGAGCACGTTTTCGATCAGCCGGTGCAAGCGCTCGGACTCGGTGGCCAGCGTGCCCAGGTACTCCTTCTGCTTCTGCTCATCCTCGATCATGCCGCTGTTGAGCAAGTCGAGGTAGAGCCGCAGCGACGTGAGCGGTGTCCGCAGTTCGTGGGTGACGGCCGAGACGAAGCGGATACGGCGCTCGGAGAGGTCCACCAGCGCCCGGCCGCCGAACCCAACGGCGGCCAGGCCGACGAGCGCGGCCGTCCACGCCATGATGAGGCCGATCCGCAGGGCCGACCAGCCGGCCGACGGCGGCTCCGGGGCCGGGCCGGGGTCGAGCTGCACCGGCAGCGCGGTCATCGCCCGCTCCGGGCTGGGCGGGTCGGCGGCGCGGACCGGGCCGAGGGCCGCGGCCGGGAACAGGTCCGCCACCTGCTCGCGGAGGACGGCCTGCAACTGCGGCCAGTCCAGCAGCACTCCCTGGAAAACGATCTTCCCCTCCAGCCGGGCGGCGCGGACCAGGGCCAGCGCCTCCTCGCCGTCGGCGGCGGTCAGCCAGACCGGGCGCAGCGGCCCGACCTGGACGTTGACCGGCGCCACCGCCGGGGCCGCCTTCCGCGACCCGCGGACGACATCGTCGAGCGTCGCCCGCGCCGCGGCGGCTCCGTCGGCGCCCCGATGCATCCGCTCCTCCTGTTTCCGCAGGGTGGTCAGGTCGGGCGCCGGCAGCCCACTGGCCGTCGCGAGTCCGCCGGCCGCCGCGGGCGGGCCAGCCGGTGCGGGCATCGTCGTCGGCTTGATGCGATCGGCCAGGCTCCGCTCGGCGGGCGCGGTCTTCTTTTTAGCTTCCTTCTCCGCGCCGAGCGACTTCGGACGCTCGTCCTTCTGCCGGACAACTCCATTCGCGGCGTCGGCCGTGGCGGACCCGCCGCCGAGCGCCAGTGACTCGGACTGCTTGTCCCTCTCGGGCGAGCCGGTCGGCGCGGGGGGGGCGTTACCTGGGCCGGGCTTCGTGGGCGGCATGTTGTTCTGCAACGCGCCGCGCTTTTTGATGGCGTCCTGAAGCACGCGGTTCCGGGCATCATATTCCCCGCCCTTGGTCTGCTCCTGCGGCTCGACCTTGCCCGGCGGCGCGGGCACCTGCGCCTGCTGCTGGACGCCCTGCTGGGGCGAGGGGATGGTGTACGGGTGAAGTTTCAGGTCGCCGTCGCCCGGCACCGTCAACCGCACCGGGGGCGACATGGCAGGGTCGATGCCGGCCGGCTTCATCCCGAAGAACGGAGCGGCCGGCGGGACGACGGCGCCATTCGACCGCCCCCGGCCGAGCGCCACGGGCGCGAGCGCCCGGCGCTCGTTGCACACCATCGACAGCACCCGGGTCGGCGGCACCCGGATCAACTCCGGCCCGACCCGGTACGGCCGCGGCTGGCCGGGGGCGGCCTCGCCGGGGGACAGGCCGGGCGGCTTCGGCGCCGCCGTCTCGTCGGCCACCGGGACCGGCACGACGAACGGGTTCTCGTCCGGGTTCGCCAACTCGCGTTCGGACAGGGACGCCAGCGCGGCGTCGGCCGGGAACCGCGCCCGCAGGTCGGCGAGGGCTTCGGCCCGCCGCGAGGTCACGTTGGTCAGGGTGAGGTTGAAGTTGGTTAGCAGGCGGTCGGCCAGCCCGGGCGTGACCACCTGCGGCGACTCCCAGCCGCGGTCCGGGTCGAGTTGGAAGTGCAGCAGCATCCACGGCGGCAAGTCGGCTGAGAGCAGCGGCGAGGCCAGCTGCAACGACCCGGACGCCGGCGCGTCCTGGCCGGCGTCCCAGACCGGGTACTGCGTGTACAAGGTCGAGTAGTGGCCGAACGGGCGGTTGTTCTCCAGCCCCAGGGCGGGGAGCATGTAGCCGTCCAGCCGCCACAGAGCGACGCGCTCCTGGTTGGCCCGGTCGGCGCGGGCCGTCGCCTCCAACTGCGCCGCTTCCACGCGCAGCGAGGCGACCGTGACCCACCCCAGGCCGCCGACGACCAGCGCGGCGACCAGTGCGAACGCCACACCCCACCCGGCGGGGCCGATCAGCCGGAGCTTCACGAAGCGTCCTCGTCCACGGCAAGCCCGGGTCCGGCCATGTACCCGTGGGCCCGCACGGTGACAATCGGCTCGGGGTGGTCCTCCCCCGACGGGTCCTTGAGCTTGGCCCGCAGCCGGGCGACGTGCATGTCCACCGCCCGCGTCTCCAGCCCGGCCGTCCCGATCCCCCACACCCGGCCGAGCAGCTCCTCCCGGGACACCGCCCGGTCGCGGTTGGCGACCAGGTACTTCAGCAGCGCGACCTCGGTTTCGGACAGGTCGCAGCGCTCGTCGTCGGACCAGCGGACCTCGCGGCGGCGCAGGTCGATGGTGCCGCGGCCCAGCCCGACCGTCCACACCTCGGTGATGGCCTTCAAGGTCCGCCGCAGGACCGCCTCGACCCGGGCGAGCAGTTCGCGGGCGGAGAACGGCTTGACGACGTAGTCGTCGGCCCCCATCTTCAGGCCGCGGACCCGGTCCTCCTCGCCGCCGCGGGCGGTCAGGATGATGACCGGCCGAGCCGGGCAGACCCGCCGCAGCTCGGCCAGCACCTCCAGCCCGTCCTTCTTGGGCAAGAGCAGGTCGAGCAAGACCAGATCGATGCCGCCGGAGGACGCCTCCCGCAGCCCGGCGGCGCCGTCGGCCGCCTCGGACACGTCGTACCCGGTCAGCCGCAGCGCGTCCACCACGCCGCGACGGATGGCCGGCTCGTCCTCGACCACCACGATCCGCGCCTTCGGCATTGTAAGCCCTCCGCGAACCTCGTCGGTCTGCCTTATAGACGACAACGGCCGGGGCAGCGTTTCCTTAAGCGATGGCACGCGGATGACGCGGATTCCAGCGCGGATGAAACGCGGATCAGAAATCAGGATTCAAGAGATCAGAACAGGTCCGCCTGAATCCTGTCTTTCATCCCTGCCTTATATCCGCGGTGATCCGCGTTGAAATCCGCGTCATCCGCGTGCCATCGCTTACTTCTTCCCCGCCGGCACCTCGAAGCCCTTGGCCTTCGCCTGCTCGCGGATGATCCCCTTTAGCGCCTCGTCGAGGGCCTTCTCGCCGTCGGTCTTCGGCTGCTTCTTGCGCTCCGCCTCGACGAACTTCGCCCGCCTCGCGGACAGCTCGTTGATCTCCTTCTGGATACCCGTCCGCTCGTCGGCCTTCTTCTTGAGGTACGCGACACGCTCCTCCGGCTTGAGCTTGCGCATCTCCTCGGGCAACTCCTCCGGCTTCATCTTGGTCACGTCGAGCTTCGGGTCCTGCTTGAGGCAGTCGAGCAGGTCCCACTCGCACTTGTACAGGGCGTTGGCCTTGGTGACGGCGCGGGCCAGCCCGGCGCCGGGGGCGGCGGCGCCGGCCGCCCGGTCCTGCGCGACCTGGTTGGCGGCCCCCCGCAGGCCGTCCTTCCCGAAGGCGAGGTAGGTGGTGTTCAGCTTCTGGCCGAGCTTCACCAGCTCGGCGTCGTAGGGGGTCTTGATGGCGGCGGCGAGGTCGCGCTTGGCCCGGTCCTGGTCGATGACCGTGTAGCTGCCGCCGCACTGGACCGCGAACCCACGCCACCCGGCGTCGTCCGGGCCGCAGTGGATCGTGTTGACGATCACCCCCTGCTTGCGGGCCAGCTCCGCCACCTCGCCCAGCGAGGCCTGCTTGTCCTGATCGACCGCTTCGTTGCCGCAGACGAAGATCAGCTTCAAGGCGCCGGCCTCGGCCGACCACTTCTGCTCCTTCAGCCCCGTCTGCGTGACGCGGGCGACGTACTCGTCGCCGCCGTTGATCCGCAGGGCGTTGAGCTTCGCGTACACCTCGTCCAGGTCGGTCGTCAGGTCGATCTCCTTGCGGACGTAGCCGGACGCCTGCCCGTAAGCCGGGTTGCCGTAGCTGTAGAGGGCGACCCGCAGGTTCGGGGTCGGCTTGACCGTGGCCAGTTCGTTGACCACGTCCCAGAGCCTGATCTTGGCGGAGTCGATCAGCCCGTTCATGCTGCCGGACACGTCCAGGCAGACGACCAGGTCGATGGCCTTGGGCTTCGCGGGCGCGGGGGAACACGCGGAGACGGCTTGCGGGGCGAACAGCAAGGCGGCGACGGCAAGGCGGGCGGTGAGGGACATGGGTTGCCTCCTGGGAGTGGCACGGGGACTCACCCGTTCCAACGCGATTCTACCGGAGGGGGTGTAACGGGTCGGTAACGAAGCAGAGGGGTCGAGCCAGAGGGGTCGAGCCAGAGGGGGATAAGAGGAGAGGGGGAGAAGTGGAGAGAGGGAGAAGAGGAGAGAAGATGGTTCGGTCTTTCTCCCTCTCTCCTCTTCTCCCCCTCTCCCCCTCGGTTCGACTCTTCTCCCCCCTCTGGTATTCCGGCCGTGCCGAACCTGCCGGTTTTGAGCAAAGTTCCGCCCGCGCCGGGTCCGAATGAGTCTCTGGCGTGTTCTAGCGCGGCGACTCGCCTGAGAGGGGCGTCGGCCGATGCCCGGCCGGGTTCGGGGCGAGCAGACCGTTGGGGGGAACCATGAAGCGAACCGCAGCCACGATCGCAATGCTGGCCGGGCTGGGGGGGTGTGCCACCCCCGACGCCCAACAGGGGCTTCGGCCGTTCGGTCAGGCGTCGGTCGGCAAGGAGGTCCCGGGGGTGGTCGGGCCAGAGGGCGGCCCGATCCATGCGTCCGGGCAGATGCCGACCGGCAAGGAGGGCGTGGTCCGGGCCGACGCCCGGGTGCCGGCCGGCCGCAAGATGGACCCGATGATCCGCCAGACGGCCGGGTTCGCCCAGGTCACCGGCGGCATGGTCCACACCCCGGGCCTGCAAGGGCAAGGGGTCGGGCTGGGGCAGGGCGGCGCCAACTGCGGCCCCGGCGGGCCGAACCCCTACGGGCCGATGCAGAACGGGCTGGGCATGATGATGGGCCACGGCGGCATCCTGCCGACCCCGGGGATGGGGCCTCCGGGCGCGGTCGCCGCCGTCGGGGCGATAGGCGCGCCGGGCAGCGGCATGTACCCGCCGATGTACGCCAACCAGCGGACCTCGATCCGGTTCGCCAACCCGGCCGGGATGAACATCACCTGGCAAGGGCCCGGCGGGGCGTTCGTCGAGCCGGTGCCCCTGCAAGCCCCAGCCCGGTACAACTTCCCGCAAGGAAACATCTACCGGCTGCGGATCAGCAGCATCCCGAACCGGCCGGGCAAGGTGTACTACCCGACCCTGGAGGTGTACCCGGCCTCGCCGCACACCGTCACCTTCCTGTCGCACAACACGGTGCCGGTGTCGTTCACCGACGAAGACATCGAGCAGGCCAACGCCGGCAACCTGGTGACCAAGGTCGTCTACCTGCCGCTCCCGCAGTTCCAGGAGTTGGTCGCGGTGGCGGGGGCCGAGGAGGTCGTTTCGACACGGCTGGAACCCGGCGTCAACCCGGTGGACGAAGCCAACCGCCGCGGCACCATCCTCGCCGTGATCCGGCTCGGCAACATCGACCTGCAAGACCCGAACACCCCAGCGATGGACGCCCCGGGCGCGATCATGCCGGGGATGCCTATGGTTCCGCCACGCGGCGCGCCGGTCCCGCCCCCGCCGAAGGCGCCGGCCCCGCTGCCGGCGGCCGTCAAGTCGCCGGGCACGGCCGTGATCAGCAGCCCGAGCCGGGCGATCCGCATCCCGACCGTGAAGTGACTTCCGTCCACTCGGACCGCGTGTCTTCCGCAGCCCGGAGCGCAAGCGACGGGCGAAGCTCGCCC